>CAYWAV010000028.1:0-39921 GCA_964456225.1 uncultured Chitinophaga sp.
GCACAAAATACTTGGTTCGCTTCTGCTGTTACGGCAGGTACTGGGTTGACTGTTAATGTAGTAACAGAAGTACAAGTGGTTGCTCCAACAGTTGCTGTTACTGTATAGGTATAAGTTCCTGCTGCCGGTGATGCTATTCCTGTTGGATTTTGTACTCCGGATGAATATCCAGATGAACTTGTCCACGCATATGTTGCACCTGCAACGTTTGTTGCTGTTAAACCATAAGTCCCACTAGCGCATATTGGTCCTGAATTTCCGGCTACGATTGTACAGCCTGAGCAAGGTGCAGGTGAAGTGTAAGCTGTTGTTAATGTACAAGTAGGATCTGCAGAAAAAGTAGCGGTAATAGAACATGCCGCACCATTTGCGGTGATACCAGGAAGGGTGTAATTAATAGATGTTGCAAAAGGAGGAGAAAGTACTAATGGAGCACCTCCGCAAGAGCTTGTGATTGTTAAAGTTCCTGTTGTAGGTGGATTAGTAGTTAAAATAGTTCCAGTTACTTGATACTGATTTGTTGCCGGAACACAGGCTCCTGGGTTAGCAGTAAGACTGGTCATGTTACAAAGAATCGCACAGTTGGTTGTTCCATCCACACCAGGTGCATTTCCCGCAGATGCGGTAATGTTTGTTGGTGAGTTTGAGAAATTGGTGACTAATAGCATATACCATTGTCCAGCAACCGCTCCAACAATATTCACTTGCTCAGTAGCAGCTATTGAAAAACTGCAATCAACACCTACTGCGCCACCAAAGATGGCACCGCACATAGCCGCTTGAGAAGCAAAAGGTCCCCAACAAATAAAATCAATATCTACAGATGCTGAATTGGATAAATTAATATCAATATTACCGGAGGTAGCAATGTTTAAATATAACCATGCAGGGTTAGGCTGAGATAATAAGCAACCATAATTAGGTCCACTTGGTGCTGATGTACCTGTAGAGGCAGGGTAATTAACACCGGATGCTGTACAAAATGGTTCTGCTGTAGAGCAGGCGTCACCTGGACCAGGTGGCGGAGGATTTGTTGCGCAAATGCCAAATGTACCGGATTGGTCGTTAAAATTATCCCACATACTTATCCATACAGTACTTCCGGGAGTTAATCCGCTCAAAGAAACGCCAGGCATTAAACCTGTAGAGTTATCATTACATCCGATTTGAGTCAGTGCACCACATGTTCCACTATAAACAGCCATGCTGGGGTCTGTTAAAGTTCCGGCATTGGTTGCTAAAGCAAGATTTCCTGAAGCAGGAATAACTGCTGTAAACCAAACATTACCATATGGACCAAACCCACAAGTAGGGGCTGGAACACCTGGAGAAACAGTAGCTCCAACAGTAGTAGAATTTGTATATACACAAGCACCAGCAGCATTTACAGGAATTGTAGTTGCTGAACAAGGATTATCGTTTGGTGGTGGTGGTGGTGGCAATTGAACGCAGATTCCAAAAGTTCCAGTGGCTGCGGAATAGCCCCAAAATCTAATATAAACAACTGTTCCTGGGGTTAAGCCAGTTGCCGTTATCATTGACATATTTCCATTAGGACTTGAATCATCATCACAGGCAACTGAAGTAAATGGTCCAGCACAACCCGGAGCGGTATAAATTCCCATACCGCTATCGAACATGGTTCCTGTTTGACTATCAAAAATTAAAGAACCACCCGCAGGGACAGTTACAGCAAACCAAACATCTGTTCCTGTACTATAAAACGCACAAGCAGGTGCTGCAACAGAAGCAGTGTTAGTAGCTCCAACATTTGTATAGTTTGTATAGGTGCATGCTGCACCGGGTGTTAACGTGATTGCTCCGCAAGGATTGTCATTCGCTGGCTGTGCAAATGCTAAATTGGAGATGCTTAAAAAAATAACAACAAGAAGAAAATGGAGTTGATGTGAAATCTTTTTTAAACTTAGTGAGTAGCTTATTTTAGTCATATCGAGTTGGGGTAGAACGCTATTTTAAGAGAGTAAATGCTTAATTTTTATATAAAATTTCTTGAAACGTCATCAAATGTAAGTTGTGAGAGAGTAAAACATTTTGTATCACTACAATATTCAAGTATTTATTGCTTTTATCTGTTTTAACAGTCAGTAAATAAGTTCTTGGATCAAATTCACAATCTACTCCTCCGGGAATTTTAATTAGATCTTGAACAATTCCAAGTGAATCTTCAGCGCTCACTTTAACGCTATTTACAACTACTTCATATTTTATTTTTACGCCATCATATTCGTGTGCTTTGTTGCGAATATTATCTTGTCTTATTTGTTCCAAAGCAGCAGAGCTAAGCGGTTGTTGAGCAAACAAGCCAGAGCAAATCATGAAAAGTACCAAAGAAAATATAGTTTTAATTGTACGCATATTTTTTAAAGATTGATTTGAGTGGTCTGTTAATTTAAAATTTATTTTACAATAGTCACATGTCCTATTGCTTTGTGTTTCTTTCCTTTAAAATCTTGGTAATTAAAACGGTATACGTAAACATCTTGTTGGCAAATTTCACCTCTGTTGTTTACTGCTCCATTCCATCCTTCATTTATATTCCTTGAAGTATAAATTTTATTTCCCCATCTGTCAAAAACTAACATCTCAAATTTATCTGGAGAAATTCCATGTGAATAAATATTAAATACATCATTCACTCCATCGTTATTTGGAGTAAACGTATTTGGAATGTATGCAGTAATAATGTCATCGATAATAATAACATATGTAACCGAATCAGTGCAACCATTAACTGTTGTTGCATAAAGTGTAACTGGATGTACTCCGATATATTCCCAAGTATGAGCAGGATCTTGTGATACTGACGTAGTGCTGTCACCAAAATTCCACAACCAAGTAGTTGTGCTTGTTGTGTTAACAGATGTGTTAGTGAAATAAGCTGTTGGATTTAATATATCAATTGTTGTAGGAATAAATGTAAAGTTAGCAGTTGGCTGAGGGAATACATTTATCATGCAGGGAATAGAATCTGTTGTAGAACATCCCGCTCCGAAACTAACTGTTAAGGTAACGGTATGGCATCCGTTTGTGGTATAAAAGTGTGTAGCATTGGGCCCACTTCCTGTTGTACCATCACCAAAATTCCAGCTATAAGTTGCACCCGGATTTCCTGCTGTGTTTGCAACAAAATTACAAATCACAGGATTACATCCGCTTAAAGTATCACCACTAAAACTTACTGTTGGTGGAGGAGAAGTTGTAACTGTTGCTACTGCTGTTCCTGTACAACCGCTAGTTGTGCCAGTAACAGTATAGGTTCCTGCAGTTCCCGGAACAGTAATTGGATTTGTTATTGCTCCTGTCGACCAGGCGTAAGTTGTTGCTCCAGCTGCTGTTAATGTAGTAGAAATACCTGCACAGGTTGTTGGTGAATTAACTACAACAACTGGTAGTGCAGTTATAGTAACTGTAGTACTTGAAGATGCTGTACAAGCCGGAGGCCCAACAACATTCACCGTAACAGTATAAACGCCAGACATAGCAGCTGTTGCAGCAGGTATAGTTGGATTCTGAACTCCGGAAATAAAACCACCCGGGCCAGTCCAGCTATAAGTTGCACCGGCTACAGCAGTTGCTGTTAAGTTTATCGTTTGTCCAGCACATAATGGTCCGTTGTTTCCGGCTGTTACAGGACAAGAGGAACAAGATGCGGGTGCTGTATAGTTTTGAGTAAGTGTACACAATGGGTCAGCTGAAAATACAGCAGTTACTGTACAAGGTAAACCATTAGAAGACAAACTGTTTAAAGCATATGCCAAAGGACTAACAAATGGAGGGTTCAAGACTTGAACAGAACCACCACAAGAACTAGTTACAGTTAATGTTCCTGTTGCAGGAGGATTGACAAATGAAACACTTCCTGTTACTGAATAATTGTTTGTTACAGGGTCACAAGCTGATGGAGTAGCTGTTAAAGCTGTAATAGAACATGTTACCAAACATGGAGCTGGAGCAGTGTAGGCTTGTGTGAATGTACATGCCGCATCTGCTGAAAATACAGCTGTGATGTTACAAGCTGCACCATTAGCAGCTAATCCTGGGAAACTATATGCAGCCGGACTAACAAATGGTGCGTTGAAAACAACTGGAGTTCCACCGCAAGAGTTTGTAATGGTTAATGTTCCAGTTGCTGGTGCATTAACAAAAGTTACGTTTCCACTTACATTGTATTGTTGTGTCGCAACGTTACATGCTGTTGGTGTTGCAGAAACAGCAGAAATGTTACAAGTGACTGTACAAGGTGCTGTGGCTGTAAATGGGGTTGTAAGTGTACAAGTTGGATCTGCCGAAAAAGTGGCCGTGACCGTACATCCCGCACTGTTGGCGGGCATTCCTGCGAGCGAATAGGCAATGGAAGTGGCCGGGAAAGGCGGATTAAATACTTGAGTTACTCCTGTACAACTATTCGTGACCGTGAGTGTTCCCGTGGCAGGTGGGGTTGTATAAGTGATTGTTCCTGTGAGTGAATAAGTATTAGTTGCTGGGTTACAAGGCCCAGGAGTAGCTGTTAATCCTGTCATGTTACAAAGAATAGCACAGTTGGTTGCTCCAGTTGTTCCTGCTGCAGTTGTTGCGGAAATATTAGTTGCAACTCCGGAAAAATTGGTGATCAAAACCATATACCATTGTCCAGCTACTGCGCCAACAATGTTCACTTGTTCTGATGCTGACGTAGAATAACTGCAATCAAAAGGAGAATTAGATGTTCCAGCACACATAGCTGCTTGTGTTGCAAATGGTCCCCAGGCAGCAAAATCAATATCAACGCCTGCACTATTTGTTAAATCAATATTTATAGTTCCGCTAGTTGAGACGTTCAAATAATACCAAGCCGGGTTTGGTTGACTTCCTAAACAGCCATAATCTGGGCCTAAAGGAGCAACCGTACTTGTTGATGCTGGGAATGTTGTTCCTGATGCTGTGCAGAAAGGAGCTGCAGTACTACAATCTGCTTGCGAAAATAAATTGCTGGAAAAAATGCCCCAAATGGCAAGTAGTAAAAGTGCTTTTTTCATATTAAGAGAGATTTATTCGTCATAAATAAATATAGGGTTTTTTAGTCAACCTACTGGTTGATGCAAAAAAGTGCCTCTTGGTTGCATGAACCAAGCAAAAAAGAACAAAATGTTAGTAAATGCCAAATCTGTTTAAAACTTAATGGTTGCGTATGTTTTTCTTTTCTAATTTAGCGTCAAAATTTTGATAACCCTATAAAATCGTAATAAAATGAAAGTAACAGTAGTAGGAGCAGGAAATGTAGGTGCTACATCAGCAGATGTATTGGCGTTTCGTAAAATAGCTTCAGAAGTAGTTTTGCTTGATATCAGAGAAAATTTTGCTGAAGGAAAAGCACTAGACATGATGCAAACAGCAACATTAAATGGTTTTGATACTCGCGTAAGTGGAAGCACTAACGATTATGCAAAAACAGCGAATAGTGATGTTGTAGTAATTACAAGTGGAGTTCCTCGTAAACCAGGAATGACAAGAGAAGAATTAATTGGAATTAATGCTGGAATTGTAAAAGGTGTTACCGAAAATTTATTGAAGCATTCACCAAACGCAATTGTAATTGTGGTGAGTAACCCAATGGATACAATGACATACCTTGCTTTGAAAGAAAGCAAAATTCCTAAAAATAGAATCATTGGAATGGGAGGAATTCTTGATAGTGCTCGTTTTAAATGCTATTTATCTTTAGCATTGGATGCTTCTCCAAACGATATCGAAGGAATGGTAATTGGTGGACATGGTGATACAACTATGATTCCATTAACCAGAATGGCTTCTTATAAAGGTGTTCCAGTGGGACAATTTATAGATGCTGATAAATTGAAAAAAGTTGCTGCTGATACAATGGTTGGTGGAGCAACATTAACTGGAATGTTAGGTACATCTGCATGGTATGCTCCGGGAGCAGCTGTTGCAGCTTTAGTTGATAGTATTTTAAATGACCAGAAAAAATTATTTTCTTGCTGTGTTTATTTAGATGGTGAATATGGACAAAAAGATATTTGTCTTGGAGTGCCTGTTATCATTGGAAAAAATGGTTGGGAGAAAATTGTTGACATTAAATTAAACGAAGAAGAAAAAGCTGCATTTGCAAAAAGTGCTGAAGCTGTTAGAAATATGAATAACATTTTAAGCACAATTACAGTTTAATTTTTATTCAAAAAAAAATAAAAGGCGATCTGATTTCAGGTCGCCTTTTTTACTGAAAACAAAATGATCTCAACTATTCCTTTTAAAGTATTAGATATTTCCGGTGAAGGCTATCATTTATTGTTGAAGCTCTACCTCAACAAAAAAGTAGCAAACGTGATTATTGATACTGGTGCATCCAAAACCGTGTTTGATAAAACAAGAATTGGAAAATTTGTGAAAGAAAAAACATTTGAAAAGCACGATTCCTTGTCGAGTGGATTAGGAACAAATACGATGCTAAGTGAACAGGTGATGATAAAAAAAATGAAGATTGGAGAGCTGGAAATTGAAAATTACAAAACAGTCTTGTTGGACCTTTCTCATGTAAATCAATCGTATGAGCAAGTTGGATTAAAGCCTGTGGATGGCGTTTTGGGAAGCGATATTCTTTTGATGTACAATGCTGTGATTGATTACGAAAAGAAAATTTTGAAATTTAAATATAAGAAATAAGAGAGTATTCAACGGGCTACACTGAGCGTAGTCGAAGATTTTTTTTATAAATCGAAAAAGATAAATCGAATTAAATAAATTTCGATTTTACTTCTTCTGAAGGAATCATACAACTATCTTTTTTGCCCCACCATTTATATCTGTTTCGTGCAATAAAATCATAAACAATGTCTCGGATGAAAGCTGGGACAATCAAAAGTCCATAAGCCAATGGATATAAGCCGCTGAGATGTTTGCTGACTTTTAATGATGCAGTTGATTTCACAAACACGAGTCCGTTTTCAATCAAAATAATGCTGTCGGTTTTAGAAGTATCAATCGAATATTTTTGAAGAATTTTTTTTCCTGTTTCTGATTGTAGTGCAGCAAATTTATATCTGTTCTTTTTATCGTGTTTGATGACCTTGTTGATGGAAGAATTACAGAAATTACAAACTCCATCGAAAAGAATAATATTATCAGGTGATTCAGACATTAATATCGTATTGCAACAGAGTAAGGGTCAGCAGAAATTTCTACTTTTTTGATACTTCCGTTTGGAGTAGTAACCATCGTGTGAGTATTCAAATTAATGAAAGAAACATTTCCATTTCTTCCACCACATTCGGTGGAATGATGCGGAGCTGGACCGTCAGAAGAATTATTTCTGTTCACAACATATACCAATCCTTTGGCATCATCTACTTCAATTCCATGAGGTTGATGTCCAGTATAAATGCTTGTCACGGAATAATCATTGTAATTAATAATAGCCACAGAGCCTCTTTTCCCTGCAAATGATAAGTCTTCCATGCAGGTAACAAATACATAAGGTGTAGTGGTTGAAAAACTTAATTCAGAAGGCATTGCACCTACAGGAATAATTGCTAATAAGGAATCGTTGCTGGTTTGCATCACTCTTATTTCAGGAACGATAAATCCCTGACTTTGACAGGTAACAAAATATTTTGTACCATCGGGAGAAAAACGAAGGTCGTGCGCATCAACAGTAACAGCTGGGGGAGTAGTAAACAAATTTATTTCTATTGGTGAAAATAAATCATTTGTTGGCACTTTATACATTTTACTGCTTCCATTTTGTTGAGTAACATATAGCGTATCTCCTGAAGGATTAAGGCTCGAACCGTGAGGGTAATTGAACCCAATGGAATGAGTAACAGTATATGTATTTAAATTAACTTCAGCTATAGCTCCAACAGCTCTCCAATCAATGCAAAAAGCTTTTTGACCATCATTCGTGATAGTAAACGTATTCCAATTTCCAGCACCTACTAGTGCTCCTGAATTCAAATCAGCTCTGCCAACAAAACTATCATCACTTGTTCTGTATTTCTCTAGGTATTCTCCTCCTAAACTTACCACACACCAATATTGTCCATCAGGCGAAACTCGTACCATATGCGGTGATTCTGTTCCAGCTGTTGCACCAACATTAATGTATCTCATCGGCAATAAAGTTTCTGCATCAAAAACGGTAACTACATCACAACCTTGATTGGTTACATAAAACTTTTTACGATTGGGATTGCCCGCAAACTTTACTTCTCCATCTCTGTTAGGAGCTCCGGCATTAATCCAGGTCTTTAGCAATGTCACTTCTTCTCTTGTCAACTTTGTTTCGTTGTATGGCATCGTTGGAGAAAGGGTAATTCCTAAATCGGAATAAGTATTTATATAGGAAAAAAAGGTGCTGTAATCGTGTCGAAAAGGAATCACACATGCGCTGCCACTTCCTCCTTCAAATAATTTGTCCCAGCTCTCCATCGATAATCCACCAGATGCTCCTTTGCTTGCATCGGTGTGACAACCGGGAGTTGCACATTTTGTAAATATGATTTTTCCTACATCATCTGGAAATTGATTGTAATCCGGAATTCCTTTTTCATTTGTACAAGTAGAAAGAAAAAACATCCCGAGAATCAGAAAGGGAATAAAAAATAATATGCTTTTATTTTTATGCATTGAGTTTTAGTGTTCTGTTACGGGAACATCCGAGGTGATAGATTCGTTACGTCTAAGTTTTATGCCTACTCCGCCAACTACTTGTTCCATAATGGCATCATCGTAACCAACTCCATACAAATAATAATCTCCTTTTTGCAATCCGTCAAATTCAAAATTTGCATTCACGTCTGCAGTTACTTGATCGTCATAAACAGAAATGCTAGTGCCCGGAAATTCGGTTGCACCATATTTAATGTATACAATTGCATTTGGAATAAGTTTAGTATGATGCTTTACATTTCCACTCACTTTTGACTTTCCACCTGTTCCTTCTTTTTTGCAGGAAGAGAAAGAAATTAAACAAACAAAAATCGAAAAAGATAACAACGTATATTTTAAACTCGTTTTCATATGAATTGATTAAATAATAATAATTTTTTTGTTTATAGACTCTTGTGAGTTTACAATGTTGACGTAATAAATTCCTTTAGGTAAAGCACGAATATCTATTCTCTTTTGTACTTCTCCGACCTGCAGCGATTCGCTTAACAATAAGGATATTAATTGTCCATTTACATTGTATAACGAAATTTTAGTCTCTGATATTTCTGTATTATTAAAATTGATTACAATTTCTTCACTGGTAGGATTTGGAAAAACCTGTAAAGTAGTATTTATTGAATTTTCAGTTATTCCAACATTCGCAAAAAAAGTAGTGATGGCCTGTTCTATAAGTATGGTGTCATCATCGGTAAAACTATTATTCTGATAAATTACTTGGTGGAAACTTCCAGCGGCAATAACTATTCCTGGCATGGGCGAACTTGTGCTTGTAAAATAAAAATCTTTTTCAGGCAAACAATGATCAAACACACCATCAAAAGCATATCCTGTTGTTGCTGCTGCAATCTCCACCGCGCAATCGTTTCCTGGCCAATAATCCATATAAAAAACATGTACTTTCCCAGGATTAGAAATTGCATATTTATCTTTTGTGTTTAACAAATAAGTGGCAGCATTTGTACAGCTTCCACATCCCATTGCAAATTCCATTATCACTACTTCTTCATTGTCAAGATAACTGTAAAGTGTATGATTGTTAATAGAACAATCGGACTTTATCCAATCTGCAGCTATCGTTTGTGCGGATGAGGCTAAAGCTGTTATAGAAAACAGTAAGAAAAAGTGAAATTGTTTTTTCATTAGTTAATTTCTTAATGATAAAGATAGGAATAATTTAAAACAAAATGAAATTTGAAAAGGGAGATGTTTGAAACTCAGTACTCGCTTTTTAATGTTTAAATTTCTTGCACACGTGATAACCAGTAGTTGTAAAATGGAAGTTCAGAATTTGAGGTTGCTGGTTTCATACCCATCTGTAGGAATGTTGATTTATTAATAAGTAACCATTAAACCGCCCCCAAAACCCATATCGCTGTCGTAATGGGTTGATATGGCTATATATTTTGTTAAAATATATTTTAATCCTGCCATATATTCTTTATCGGAATTTATGCTGGCACTCATTCGTATTCTTTTTGAAATTGGTATGTCCTCTCTTCTGAGTTGAATCAGAAAGGTGCCATCAGTAAATAGTTCTGTTTCCAATTTTACGAGCATCGGCAACGTATATTCCATTCCGATTGAAAATGCTTGTCGAATGTCCTTTGTGTTTACTTGACCGAAAATGTTTTCTTCCTGAAAATTAATTCCTTGTTTCCTGTATCGAAAATCGTAACCAACAAAAGGCATTAGCCATTGCATTTTACCAATATATCTGCCAAAGTGATTCTCTATTTCATAACCGTGATAATTGTGATAACCTAAACGCCATTCCATGCCGACTTGCCAACGTGTGTTGGATAGCATCAGCATTCCATCATTTCCATTTGAGGCAAAATCATTTTCTGCCATGAAATGAAATTTTCTATCATCAGCAAAAAGTTTCCGTTGTGCTAATTTAGGATTTGGTATTTCAGGATTTCGAGGAGAGTTTTCATAGCTAAAAACTCTCCCCATCCCACTCATCATGTGATATAAAATATGACAATGAAAAAACCAATCGCCACTTTCGGTGGATGCAAATTCTAATGTGTCTGTTTCCATGGGCATAATGTCCACAATGTTTTTTAAGGGTGCAAAATCCCCTTGTCCATTTAACAAACGAAAATCATGTCCGTGCAAATGCATTGGATGACGCATCATGGAGTTGTTGTATAATATAATTCGGACAGTTTCTCCTTTTCGAATCAAAATTTTGTCGCTTTCTGAAACTACTTTATTGTCGATGCTCCAAACATAACGATTCATATTGCCTGTAAGTTCAAATTTTAAAACCTTGACAGGCGCTTCAGGTAATCTAGTTTTTGTTGTAGATTTTAGCATCGAATAATTCAATGTTATTATATCGGCAGAAGCAGAGGGGCTCATATTCATTTCCTTCGTGTGCTCCGTTTTCTTTTTAGATTTTTTTTTCTTTTTCTCTCCCGTTATTTCTGGATACATCACCACATTCATATCCATTTGATTCAAGCTCATCTGCATCCCCATGTCATCTAGGTCGCCATTCATCTTCATCATGCCATTCATCATTTTCATTCCTTCAAAATAGTTTAGTTTTGGAAGTGGCATAGCTGATTTTTTGATTCCATTGCCGAGCCAAAGTGAGGTCGATTTTGTCCGATCTTCCGCTGTTGCCAGAAATTCATAAGCCGTGCTGTCGTCAGGAATTGTAACAATTACATCATACGTTTCAGATACAGCAATTATTAAGCGGTCTACTTCTACCGGTTCCACATCGTTTCCATCGTTTGCAACTACAGTTATTTTTCCTCCCGAATATGTTAACCAAAAATAAGTTGATGCACCGGCATTTGAAATTCGCAAACGAACACGATCTCCTTTCTTTAATTGTGAAAACTGATTTTCATTTTGTCCATTCATTAAAAATTTATTGTAGTAAACATCACTTACATCCATTGCATTCATTCGCTTCCATTCATTGGTTGCTTTTGTTTTGAGGTAGCCTTGTTGCAAGGCCTCAAAATAACTTTGTGTGCCTCCTTTTTGAATTGCAAACCAATCAGTGGCATTATGTAAACTGCGATGAACTTCCCGGGGGTTCATGTCTGTCCACTCGCTTAATATTACAGGTATGGTTGGAATTGTAGGTTCATCTTTCTTTAATAAGATCATTGAGCCATACATTCCTATTTGTTCTTGAAGTTGGGTGTGGCTGTGATACCAATGTGTGCCGTGTTGTATAATTGGAAACCTATACAAATGGGTGGAGTGTGCTTTGATTGGCATTTGAGTGAGGTTTGGAACGCCATCGTATTGATTGGGTAAAAATAGTCCATGCCAGTGCAAGGATGTTTCTTCGTTCAACTCGTTGTGCACATATATTTCTGCTGTATCACCTTCTGTAAAAGTTAATGTAGGCATTGGTATTTGTCCGTTTACAGCAATCGCTCTTTTTTCTTTTCCTGTGAAATTGACTATGGTGTCACGAATATGTAAATCGTAACGAACAATTTTTTGGGCTGAAACAAATTTGGCGCAGAACAAAAGAATGAAAATGCACACGGATATTTTCTTTAAATAACTTGTTTTTATGTTTTGAATGAAATACATTTATTTAATGGTTGCAAGTATTGTTTTTTTTGTGCTACCACAAGTAGCCATCTTTTTTCCAAAATAAGGATTGTTTATTTTTGGTTCTTTGCTTATCCAATAGGCACCTTTTCCTTCATTTGCCATTGGACAAAATTGATAATATAGAGTGATTGTATTTGTTTTAAATGCCTCTATTACTAAAAAAATATTTTTTGATAATTCAATAAAATATTTTCGTTGGTGTTCTAGTTCGTTGCTATTTTTTATGTGTTCTGCGTCAGATGTAAGCTTTTCTGAATACTTTGTCCAAATCGTTTGCTGTTCTTTTGAGAGAGGTGTAGCCGGAAATTTTTCGATGGCTTTAAAAAGCTCATTGGCGGCAATGTTTGCAGCTTTTTCATCATCTTTCGTTAATGCATTTTTAAAATTTAGATATGCAGAAGTAATCATGTGCAGAGGATCTTTATTTGAGATTGAATCCTTACTTGTATAAACAGATGCTGTCGAAGCGAAATTTTTTGCTTCGTTTTTCGAAAACATAGTTTGCAATGCAATGGTTGTTAGCAAAACTATTGATGCGATCATTTTTTTCATTTTTTGAAAGATTATATCATTGTATAAAGCATTATAGCGCCCATTCCGATCATTATTGCGTCTTCAATAATGGTTATTGTACTCATGGGTAAATTAAATACATCGCCCAAACAAGCACATTTTATTTTTTTATTATCTAAAACACTTTGTAACACTCCAATAATACTAATGCCCATAACAACTACTGTGGTTGTGTTTGTAATAATAGGATCAAGGTTCATTAAATAAGCAATCCCCAGTGATAACTCAATAAAAGGGTATAAGTAACCCCAAATTTTTATTCGTTTTGCTACTATGTCATACATCTCATAGCTTTCTGCGAAACCTTTTAAGTTTAAAAATT
The DNA here is from genome assembly GCA_964456225.1 of uncultured Chitinophaga sp. Lineage (GTDB taxonomy): Bacteria > Bacteroidota > Bacteroidia > 2-12-FULL-35-15 > 2-12-FULL-35-15 > 2-12-FULL-35-15. The sequence continues at coordinate 13,175 of CAYWAV010000028.1, forward strand.
TAAAGAATGAGAATACTAAAAAAAAGCCAGCCATAAAATGATTCATCCATTGCATCCAACTATATGAGTTGCTGAGAAGTTGAATCAAAACGGTAACTCCTGTAATGAAGGCGAATATCAATAGGATGGGTTTGTAAGTTTCTAGCCATCCTTTTTGCTCATTTTCGAATTTGTCGGATATAATTTCTTTTTTTATATTTTCTTTTTCGCTCAATTGATATTTTGGATGATTTTTTAAAGCCGCTATAAATTCTGAAGTAGCAATGTGCTTATCCATCGTTATGATTGCTTCTTCGGATTTTAAGTCAATTGTTACGTTTTTTACTCCTAATACTTGTGATAATAAATTTTGCACTTTTCCCTGACAACTTGTGCAAGTCATTCCGGTAATGTTATAAGTATGTTTCATACCAATTTGTTTTTTTTATTGTTGAACAAAGGTATGGTCATGCGCAAATTATGGTTTTACATAATTTTTAAAAATAATTACAAAATTTAAAGATCATCTAGAGGTTTTCGGTTGTTTCCCGTTATAGATTTGAAATAAGAAGGAGTATATCCAGTACTATTTTTAAATTGATTTGTTAGGTGAGCAGGACTGCTGTATCCTAGTTTGTAGGATATTTCACTTAAATTAAATTCTCCGTATTCAATCAGTTCTTTTATTTTTTCAACTTTTAATAATATAAAATATTTTTCAATTGTAGTTCCTTCTATTTCAGAAAAAAGATTGCTTAAGTAGTGGTACTCATAGTTTAGTTCTTTAGACAAAAACTCACTTAATTTAAGTTTTAAATCAAAATTAGGAGCTTCTAAAAGTTCTATTAATAGGGATTTTATTCTAACAGAAATTGTTGCTCTTTTGTCGGTTATAAGCTGAAAGCCGAACTGTTTTAATCGTTCTGCAATAATAGGAATTTCAGCTTTAGTTGGTGTTCGTTCTAGTACAACTTCTCCTAATTTTACTATTAGGGGAGGCAAGTTGAAATCTTTGAAAAGTTGGGTAACAACAGCTTTGCATCTGTTGCACACCATACTTTTAATAAATACCGAGTGTGGCATCCAGAAAAAATTAGAGTGAATAGAATGAGTTATTTAATAAGAAAATTCGGCATTAAAGATCAATGCCCGAAGGGAAATCAAATTAGAATTGTGCGGTTTAGAATATAAAAGGGAGGGGATGAGATTGGAGGTGGATGGCTAATTCTCAAAGAAACAAATGAATCTACTGTCGTAGAAAAAGTATGTAAATGAATAATGCACTTGCTGAAAGCGGTGACTTCAATTTTGTTTATTTGAAAATTAGTTGCTTGTATTTTGGAATCATCAGTATTGCACTTTATCCATTTTGTTTCGTGCTTGCAACAACCTTTTTTATGAATAGAGTTAGGTGCATGCTTGCATTTACAACTTTTAGATTTTGAAATTGAGATACCCCAAACGGTGTGACTTACTTTTTTACCGCAATAATGACTGCCAAATACAATTCCAACGGAAATAAATAGGAAATAAAACGTAAATAGTATCAGAAAGCCTTTTTTCATTCTTACAAATTTAATGAAAGATTGTTATCAATTACTAATAATAAAGATTTTTAATTGCACTACCATAAAATTATGTAAGAGAAATCACTCAAAAAGAGGCGTAATTTGTCTTTAAATAGTTACCTTTAATATTGCTCAAATAGATGGCTAACCATTAATGTGTTATTAAATCACAATAAAATGAAAAATAAATTTATTATTATTCCCTTAGTCTTGGTTGCAATTTTTATAATTGCTGCATCGCCCCAGCGTTCAAGTTCAGGAGCGCCAGGAGCGCATACAGGTGCCCCCGGTGAAAAAACTTGCGCAACTTCTGGTTGTCATGATGATAATTCGGTGAATTCCGGAGCAGCTAGTTTATCCATAGAAATTGGTGAATCCATCACTAATTATGTTCCTGGAAAAACGTACGCTGTAAAGGTGCGAATTGCGGAGACAAATGTTAACCGCTTTGGATTTCAACTAATAGCACTTAATGGTAAAACAAAATCAAGTGTTGGTTCTTTTCAAATCACGGATGCATTAAGAACTCAAATTGTTCTAAATTCAAAGGAATTCAATGATCGTGAATACGTAACTTATTCGTTTAAAGGAACCGATGCTACATCTGCAGGTGCTAGTGAATGGCTAGTAAATTGGATTGCGCCTTCCACAAATGTTGGTCCAGTGTCATTTTATGCAGCTGGAGTTTCAGGGAATGATGACATGACCGATAAAGGCGATCGTGTTTATACGACTTCAAAAGTGTTGAATAATTAATTTTTATTGATTAAAAAAATGAACTACAAAAAAAATCTAACCCTTCTTGCAGTAATTTTTGTTCCGGTTTTATTCGGACAATTTACTTTAAAAAAATCTGCGGGAGCTCACCCTGGAAGTACTGGTGCTCCAGGTGACAACACATGTGCTAAATCTGGTTGCCACACAGGCGCTGCTGTTGTATATAATGATACTACAGTAAATAAATTATTTTTTTCGCAGGCAGATTCTACTTATATGCCCGGACAAACCTATACAATTACTGTTAGGACAGAAAATCCTGGGAAGCAACGTTTTGGATTCGAATTTCAAGCGATAGCCGATGCAACTAGTTTAGAAACAGGAACAGTGGTAGTAACTGATGTGATTCGAACGCATGAGGTTACGCATATGGTTGGATCTAATTTCAGAACTTCTGTAACACACAATACTGCTAGTACTCCGGAACTATCACCAGGCTTTAATGAATGGACTTTTGATTGGACTGCTCCTGCTACAAATGACGGAGATATTGTTTTTTATTATGCTACAAATAGTACAAACAACAACAATGCAGCTACTGGAGACAGAATTTTTAATAATACTTTTAGAATCAAAATATCTCCCTTGTTTTCCATAAATGAAATCATTGATATTGAAAGCACGAATGCATTTTATAACTCTGAAACGAATCAAATTGTGTTAAACTATTTTTTGAAACGAGATAAAAAAATTAGTATAAATGTGTTTGATAGCTTCGGTCGTGAAGTGTTGAAACAAAATGATAAAAGTAAAAATGCAGGTCAACAAAAAGATGAGCTATCTTTGAAAAACAAATTAAGTACAGGAATTTATTACGTAAACATTTCAGTTGATAATAAATCGTTTTCTAAAAAAATCATGATTAACTAAAAAATAAAACAATGAAATCAAAAATTTATTCATTCATTTTCGGAGCAGCCTTAGGTCTGACTTCTTTCTCGTCAACAGCTCAAACAACAGCTACTCCTTACGATTTTATTGATTGTAATGGAAATCCACAAAGTTTGTTTGCCGATTTGGATGCCGGTAAAGCACTAATTCTAGAGTTTTTTATGACAAGTTGCAGTCCATGTATTGCAGCCGGACAAACGTTAGAAGTGATGAAGGCGGATTTGATGGCTGAATTTCCGGGGATGGTAAAAGCGTATGCTTTTGGATTTTCAGATTCATATTCTTGTACTGCTATAAATAATTGGGTTACAACCAATGGAATAACTTCTATTCCTGCAGATAGTGGTGCGTATCAAGTTGCTTATTATGGCGGAATGGGAATGCCCACTATTGTTATATTGGGCGGAGGAACAAGTCATTCAGTGTTAGGTAGCCCATATCTTGCCTATACTACTAGTGATACAACAACAATGGCAGCAGACATTCGTAATTTTTTGAATCCAACAGGAATTAATGAAGTAGGTAGTTCAATTGCTAAGATTAATTTATATCCAAATCCGGCAAACGATCAAGTGAAAATTTCTTTTGAATTAAAAGAAATGGCTGATGTGAAAATTGATTTATTGGACATTAGCGGGAAAATTGTTTCAGTTCTTTCCGATAAAAAAGATCAAACTGGAGAAATTGTCGAATCAATTAATACTGGCCTTTATGCTAATGGTTCTTATATTATTAGTATCAATGCAAATGGTGCAATCACTCAACAGAAATTAAATATTATTCACTAATGAAAATTTACAATCGTTTCATCTTCATTTTTTTCTTGTGTTTTCATTTTACTAATTCATTTTCGCAAAACGCACTATTTATTCCTGACACACTTAGTGGAACAATATTTAATTTGAATATTCAAACAGGGACGAAACAATTTATTGGCACTAATAATACACCAACTTTTGGTTTTAATGGCAATTTTTTAGGTCCAACTTTGCTTATTAACAAAAATGATAGCATCACATTAAATGTAACTAATTCACTCACTGTTCCTACAACGGTTCACTGGCATGGGTTTCACGTGGCACCAATGAATGATGGCGGTCCTCACCAAATTATCCCACCAACAACAACTTGGAGTCCCTCTTTCAAAATGAGAAATGAAGCAGCTACTTTGTGGTATCATCCACATGGTGAAGGTAAAACAGAAATTCAAATTTCGAAAGGATTGGCAGGAATGATTATTGTACGCGATAGCACCGAAGCAACTTATGCTTTGCCTCGAAAATATGGTGTTGACGATTTCCCATTAATTGTTCAAACCAGAGCATTTGATGTATTGTATCAAATTGCAACCGCAACACATGAAGATACAGTTCTGATGGTAAATGGTACAAGAGATCCTTATCTTCAGGTTCCACAACAGGTTGTTCGTTTACGATTATTAAATGCTTCCGCAGATAGAACTTACAATTTTGGATTAGCAGACAATTCCAACTTTTATTTAATAGGAAGTGATGGAGGAATTTTGCAGCAACCCTATTTAACCAATCGTGTTAGATTATCAACCGGAGAACGAGCTGAAATACTAATTGATTTTGCATCCTATTCTGTTGGTACACAAATCTTTTTAAAAAGCTATGCATCCGAATTATCTCGTGGAATAATTGGTGCCGATTCCGTTGGTACAAGTACCATAATCATGATGGAAGGATATTATTCAAACCCTCTTAATGGAATTGATTTTGATATATTAAGATTTGATGTTGTCGCACCTACAGCTAGTCCTGTTACAACAATTCCAACATCGTTTAATCCAATTACTCCATTACTTGAAGTGAATGCAGATGTAACACGTTCGATTCATTTTACTGCAGATACAGTTACTAGTGGAATCCAAGGATATGTGGATGGCCCTTTTTTAATGAACGATACACCATTTGATATGGATTCAATCAATATTGTTGTTTACCTAAACGATATTGAAATATGGGAATTAACAAATAGTACACTGGTTGCGCATCCTTTCCATATTCACGACATCGAATTTTTTGTGCTCGACATTAATGGCATTCCACCACCACCAGAATACCAAGGGTTAAAAGATGTAATACTTGTAAAACCGAATGACACGGTGCGCTTCATTACTCAGTTTACAACATTCTCTGATCCAATGGTTCCATACATGTATCATTGTCATTTATTGCATCACGAAGACGATGGTATGATGGGGACTTTTTTGGTGATAGACCCTGCAACCATTGGAATTAATGAAAACACAGGCTCGGAATACAATGTTAAATTGTTTCCAAATCCTACTAGTGATTTTGTTACATTAGAATTTTTAGATTCTAGAACTACTTCACAAAAGAAAATTACAGTTCTGAATATTCTTGGAGAAGAAGTATATTCAGTGAAAACGTCAGAAGGTCAACTGAAGGTGGATATGAGTAAATGGAATTCGGGGATTTATATTTTTCAAATACAATCAGAAAACAAGATTGTAAATAAAAAAATAGTTAAGCAGTAAAAAACTAATTGCTAAAACTACTCCTAATGCAAAAAACTATTTTTATTTTACTAAGCAGTGTTATTTCAATAGCTTCAATTGCTCAAACAACGGGCATTGTTTGGGGAAGCCCAATCAATGTTGGAACAGGAAGCACTCACAATAATATTTATCCGAGATTAACCTTAACAACTGGAGATATTCCTTTGGTTATTTGGGAAGATAATAGTCCAGCAACAATTTATTCTTCCAGAAAAACAGGAGCTGTATTTTCTACTCCGATAGCGATAAATTTAGGGATTACTCCATATGTTACTACTTGGACTGGTGCTGAAATCGCTTCATCTGGGGATACTGCTTTTGTAACTTTTATGACAGCTATCGCCAATTCAAAATCTTATAGTGTAAGAACAATTGATGGAGGAGTAACTTTTTCAGATACTGTAAGAATTGATAATGAAACGAATCGATTAGCAAGTTTTCCAACTGTTGCAGTTCTGCCGGGAGGAAATCCAATTGTTTCTTACATGGGCTCAGATACAATTACAATGTTGAATCCCAAGTATACTGTAACCAAATCAATTGATGGAGGACTTTCCTTTTTACCTCCTGTTGAACCCATTGCTCCTGGAGAAGCCTGTGATTGTTGCCCTGCGTCATTAGTAGCTAATGAGAATGCACAAGCATTGTTATTCAGAAATAACATCAGTAATCTAAGAGAAATTTGGGCATCATTTTCAACCGATAGCTGTGCAAGTTTTCCGGTCTCATCAAATATAGATACCTCTAATTGGTTTGTAGCATCTTGCCCTTCAAGTGCTCCTTCAGGAGCAATTGTTGGCGACTCACTTATTTATACCTGGATGAGCGATGGAACAGGTGATGCCCGTGTTTATATTGGAACAGTGAATGTAAATGACCAACAAATGGGACAACATCGTCAATTTTATCCCTATGGAATTTACACTCAAAATTTTCCTGTGATTGCAGTAAAAGGAGACACCGTTGGAATTGTTTGGTTAGGTTATAATGGAAGCTCTCAAGATGTTTTATTTTCTTGGTCGCTAACGGGTGCTGCCGGAATAGGGGTGAATATTGATACTATAACAAAAGGACTTACAGGTCATCAATCGCGACCAGATATAGTTTTTAATAATGGAAAATTTCATGTGGTATACAGCAATGCTGTAGGAACGCAAGTGCATTATATGGAAGGGATAGTTGTTCAAAATGTTTCTGTGGAAGAAATTAATTCTTTCCTACCTTTGTCGCTTTCTTCCACAAATGGAAATGGTTCAATTGAAATTTTAATCAATTCTACAAAACAATTAAAAGGAGATGTTTCAATCATAAATGCCTTAGGTCAACAAATTAAAAAAATGCCCGTTGAAATAAAAACTGGACAAAATAATTATTCGATAGAACATCAATTCAATACTGGAATCTATTTTGTTGTTGTATCAACTGTAGATGGGAAAATATATCAGAATAAAATAGTAGTCGCAAAGTAAAATGTTATATAAAAAAAATAAAATAAAATTAAGCCTAATTGTTTTCTTTTGCCTCTGTTTTGCTTCCGGGTTTTCCACTCAAAGCGATTCCTTAAAGACAAAAAAAAATAAACCAACTTTTTATTTTGGTTGGGGATATAACCGCGATTGGTATAGCAAAGGAGATATTCATTTGCAGAGTGATAAGAATAATGATCCTCAATTGATAAAAGGGAATTATTATTCATACGACTTTACGGTTATTGATGCAACAGCACACGATAGGCCAAATTTCGATGCTATTCCTGATATCGCTAATATTACAATTCCTCAATTTAGCGTAAGAATCGGGACTTATTTTAACGACAAACATGATTTTGGTTTGGAATTTAATTACGATCATGCTAAATATATTGTGGATGATTATCAAAAGGTGAGAGTTAAAGGACACATTAACGGACAGTATTTTGATAAGGATACTATTTTAGATCCAACTAATTTTTTGCATTACGAACACAGTGACGGAGCCAATTTTTTTATGCTTTCATTTATTAAAAGATGGAAATTAGCAGAATCTAAAAACCTGAAAAATAATATTGGTATTACTTTAAAACCGGGCTTTGGATTTGTTTATCCTAGAACTGAAGTTACGCTTTTTGGAAACAGAGTAAATAATGGTTGGAAAGTATCAGGCGTTGTTGGCGGAGTTGAAGTAGGTGTTAGAGCAGAGTTTTTGAAAAATGGATATATTGAATTCACTGGTAAGGGTGGACATGCAAATTATATAAATACCCTCGTTCAAGGTAGAGGCAATGGAAAGGCTAGTAATTCTTTTTGGTTTTTCGAAGCTATCTTAGTTGTAGGATATCAGTTTCAGTTAGGAAAATGATATATGTGAATAATGTAAATTTATTTAAAATTATGTAAGACTTATTATTGAAGAGATGTCCACCTTTGTAATAGTTTATTTGTAGGTCAGTCTGCAAAATAGTTTAGTTGAAAAAATAAAACCCAATAGTCCCATAAACTATTGGGTTTTATTTTTTACAAAACGTTTCAATTGCAACTATTTTTTAATCTCTACAGGAACAATTAGTTTAAAGCTAATGTTTCTTCCCATGTTATAAACTCCATTTCTGCCGGTAACATTGTTTTCTGCAGCATATTTTAATCTGCTCAAATGGTTTTGGTAGGCAACATCTGTAATGTTATTTATGCTTATATAGATAGAACAGACTGTTTTTGTTTTTCTTACAACATCTCCACCCAATCCTAAATTGATTAGACTATATCCCGAAGTTTTAGTTTCTGTTCCGAATGCAGAATAAAATTTATTTTGCTCGAAATAGTTTTCAAGCTCTATACTGACATATGCGTTGGAGATTAATTTGCCAATCTTTTTGATGTCTGCCTTGAGCTCCGAAATAAGCTTTGGAGCTGGCATCAAAGGCAAGTATTTCAATGAGTCGGGTTGGTTTTTTTGCCCACCTTGTACAAATGAAAAAGAGTTTTCGAAATGGAGCCAATGAATAGGATGTGGATGTATGTCGATGCTGATTTCTCCTCCAAATAATGTTGCATTGCCTTGAACAAATTCAAATGTGTTTGCTCCATTTGTGATAGAATCCGTTCCATTAAAACTGTTTAGCTTTTGCTGAAAAACAAAATTATCAATAGTGTTGTGAAACAAATCAATTTCTGTGGTGATGTGTTCTGTGTTTAATCCGAAAGCCAAATCATATTGAAAACTACTTTCTGCTTTCAGGTTTGGGTTACCAATTTCATAACGTCCAGTTCCTTCGTGTTCTCCATTTGCTCCCAGCTCCGAAATGTTTGGTGCTCGATAGCCTTTTGCAATGTTTAATTTTGCATACACACTTTCCGAAAATTGATACGTAGCTCCAATGCTTGCTGATATTCCTGAAAAAGTAGAATTGAATTTTGTAAATTGATGCAATGAAGTAGAATCGGTTGCATCCGTTTTTGCTCCCAGTGAGTCGAGGTACAAATCGTTGCTATTTTGTTTTCTGGTGTCGTATCTTATTCCGCTACTAATATCTAATTTCCCATAAGATTTTTTTACAATTGCAAATCCTCCTATATCGAACAAATTATATTCTGGAACCAAAAATTCTTTTCCTTTGTTTTGGGAGGTTTGTTGCATCCCATTCACACCGATGGAAAGCGTTGATTTTTTTCTTTCCGGAAAAACATAACGTAAATCGTAATTGATGGTGTTTAATAAAAAGTACAAGCCATATTCCTTTGGATTAAATACATTTCCAAATTCTTTACGGTGATTTTGCTGAAAGCCAAATATTGCTTTTAAACTTCCTTGGCCAACAACAAAATTAGTATTCAAAACAACTTTGTAATGATTGATTTTTTGAAATGGAACACCAATGGAATAATTTTTATAATCTGCATCTTCTGCAATAGCTGCTCCTTCTGTCGAGTCGTTTATTACAATGGGTTTGATAAATTTCCCACTTGCACTATCTCTGTCGCCTTCTATTATTCCCGGTGTTAATTCGTACATGCTAAAATGTAAATGCGAATAGCCCCAGGATTTGTTTACACCTATAATTCCACCGAGCGTGTTTTCCTTAAAACCGGAATTGTAAACGTATCCATCATATTTGTTTTGATATGCATGAGCCATTTTATTACTGTAGCGAATGTCCCAGATATATCCTTTGATATTTCCGGTCAGGTTTGCCGAATAAGCAATCAAGCCATTATTGGTTTGATAATTTCCAATGACATTTGCATTTATTTTTCCATCAGGCAGAGTAGGTGCACTCAGCATATTTATAACACCCGCAATGGCATCGGAGCCATAACTTAAACTGGCCGGACCTTTCAGGATTTCAATTTTGTTTATCGAAAATTCATCCATTTCAATTCCGTGTTCGTCTCCCCATTGTTGACCTTCTTGTCGGATTCCATCATTTACAATCACTACACGGTTGTATCCCAATCCGCGGATAACAGGCTTTGAAATTCCGGAGCCTGTTGTTACTTGAGAAATTCCGGGTTGCTTTGCCATTGCATCAATAATATTGGTAGATGCATTTTGCAACAATTGCGTTTTTGTTACAATGCTTATTGGAGTTGCAGTTCTGTTTCTTTCTCCTGATTGTGATGTTCCTGTAACAATTACTTCATTAATTTCTTTGGCAGAAAGTTCCAGAGCAAAATCTTTTGTAGAAACACTTGAAAGGTCAATAGTTTCAATAATCATTTTATATCCTACATAACTTACTTGGACCAAAATTTTGGTTTGGGGAAGGTTGCTGATTTGATAAGTTCCATCCAATCCGCTTATCGCACCTGTTTTTAAATCGGTGATATAAAGTGATGCTCCCGGAATTGCTTCACCAGTAATTTTATCGGTAATTTTTCCCGACAAGGTTGTTTTTCCTACTTCTGTATTTGCAGAAGCAGTGAGGGCACTCAAATACATGAGTGCAATAAAAAAATATTTTTGCATAAATATTTTTGCTTAATGAATAAATAATCCTTATTCGTGAGTTTCACAAATAAAATTTTAGAATAATAAAATTAATTAAGCAATAGGAGGTGCTCGGGAAGGTAAATTGGAAAAAGAAAAGGGAATGTTTACTTCTAAAACAAATTCTTGAAATGAAAAAATTTGAGATGTAATTACAAAAGCAATCTCATTAGAGGGTAAGTTATTGTTATCTGAAATAGTGAAATCACAAATGGAACATTCATGTTCTTGTTCATGAAAATGCTTGTCGGTAATTGTACAATGAACTTCATCATGGTGTTCTAATGCATGTATAGCCTTTTCTGCTATAGGGAATAATAGAAGAAAAAGGAAGAAATAAGCAAAATATTTTTTTGTTAGCCCGTACATTCAGTGGCAAATATAGTCATATTATTCTTTTGTGAAAAATTTGCTTTCCTCTACCGAAAAACGTATTTTTGGTATAAATCTCTTTAAAATGAAAAAATTTTTACTTTCTATCGCATTTATTAATTTGTTTTTAATTGGAACAGCACAAGAGCCTGCCATTCTTCCAATCGGCTTTGCTCCGGGCGAAGAATTAAAGATGGACGAATATTTACAAAGCAGAATCAATAAAGCACCATCTACAATTTATAGAGCTCCAATTTTAACGCCTCCTACACAGCCTGTGCGTACAGCTGCGCAATGGGAAGAGCAGCAAGCGTTGTTAATTACTTGGACAGGCTTTCCGTCTATTCACCGTCAAATAGTTGCAGCAGCTCAATTAGAGTGCAATGTTATTATTCATTGTTCCGATTCAAATGCTGTGAAATCTGATTTGACCTCAAACGGAATTCCGCTTACAAATCTTAAGTTTATCGAAGTAGCATTTAACTCTATTTGGATTCGCGATTATGCAGCAAATACTGGTTATATGAATGATGTAGATTCTTTAATCTTAGTTGATTGGATTTACAATCGTCCTCGTCCGGATGATGATGATATTCCATTAGCATATTCTTCATTTCTAAATGTACCCTTGTATCAAACATTGCTTTCTCCAAACAATTTAATGAACACAGGTGGAAACTGGATGATTGATGGTATTGAAACGGCTTTTGCATCAGATCTTATTTTAGAAGAAAATGATGGTGCAGGAGCTTATTCACTTGCTTATCCAAATCATACGGAGCCGGTTATTAATTCCATTGCTCAAGATTATCATGGAATTAACCGCTACATAAAAATGGATGTCCTTCCTTACGATGGAATTCATCACATCGATATGCACATGAAATTGTTAGATGAGAAAACAATTTTAATCGGAGAGTTTCCTGCAGGAATTTCTGATGGTCCGCAAATAGAAGCAAACATTGCTTATGTATTAAGTAATTTTAACGACCCATGGGGTAATCCATACAAAATTGTGAGAATACCCATGCCGCCAAGTACTGGTGGAAGTTATGCCGGACCACCATTTGGAGATGCATATTATCGCACGTACTCAAATTTTGTGATTGTAAATAAAACCATCATCATGCCTGCTTATCGTACAGAATATGATACAACAGCGGTTAGAATTATCAAACAAAATATGCCTGGTTACAAAATAGTAACCATTGATGCAGACAACTCAGGGGCTAATTTGATTGCACAAAGCGGAGTAATTCATTGTATTACTCACAGTGTGGGTGTTAAAGATCCTTTAAGAATTGTGCACAACAATTTGCCGGATACTTACAACTCAATTACTCCTTATCAAGTAGATGCAATTATTCAACACAAAACCGGAATTGCAAATGCTCAGGTATATTGGACAATAGATACAACTGTTGCTTATGCTCCTGTTGCGATGACGCTTACTGGTGTTAGTACGGATACCTGGACAGGATTTATTCCTGCTCAACCTGCTGGAACTCAAATTTTTTATTACATACATGCACAAGCGAACAGTGGAAAGCAACAAGTTCGTCCGATGCCTGCACCGGCTGGTTGGTGGCAGTTCAGGGTGCTTGCACCTGTTGGAATAAATGAGAACTTAACAAACATTTTCTCTGCTTCTGTTTATCCAAATCCAAGTCATGGGATTACATGTATTCCATTCACTAACGAACGTAATTTAACAGGAAAATTATTTGTGATTGATGTAACTGGTAAATTGGTAGAAGTAATTCACAATGGTAATTTTAAATCAGGAACTACTAATTATTTTATCAATACAGCTAATTGGAGTGCAGGTGTTTATTCTATTGTTGCTCAAACAAACGAAGGAACTACCACTCAGAAACTTTTGGTGAAATAAAATTATATACTGCTAAAAATAAAAAAGGAGTTCTGAATATTCAGAACTCCTTTTTTATGCAATGATTGTTGCTGAAGTACATTGCTTGCTTTCTTTAATTCAATTTGGCGATTAAAACAGCTATTTTCCCTGCTTATCGCTTCATGTATGTTCTCCAATGTGCTCTTTAACAATTATTTTTTTCAAAAAAAGTTATCATTTTGACAACTTTTCCTTATCTTTGTAAAAAGTAAAATGTATGAGGGTTTTTAGTAAAAGTACTTTGAGGAATTTTTATGATAAGCATGAGGATTGTAAAGAGCAACTTTTAACTTGGTACAAAGTTACAACAAAAGCAAACTGGAAGAATTTTAATGATGTTAAAAAGTATTTCAATTCAGTAGATTGTATTAGAAATAGCTTATTAGTTTTTAATATTAAAGGAAATAAGTACCGTCTAGTTGTGGATTTTAATTTTAAACTCCAGTGGGCTTTTGTAACTTTTGTAGGCACTCATGCTGAATATGATAAAAAGAAATTTTAATACTATAATTCGATGAAAGTAAATTGGAAAGTGATAGAAACAAAAAAAGAGTACGAAGCTGCATTAAAAAAATTTCAAACTTGTTTTCATGCAAAAGCTGGTACTGAAGCAGAAAAGGAAGCAAAACTTTTGGCGCTTTTAATTGAGGATTACGAAAATAAACATATTCATATTCCAGAGCCCGACCCTATTGAAGCCATTAAATTTATGATGGAGCAAAGCCAAATGAACCTTACAGATTTAGCTGAAATTCTTGGAAATAAGGGCAATATTTCAAAAGTTCTGAATAGAAAAAGGAAACTCTCGCTTGAAATGATTAGAAAATTAAGCGCTTATTTACATATCCCTGCGGATATTCTTATTAAAGACTATGCTCTTTAAATTGTAAAGCTTGTTTATCATACATCAATAAAATGTCGGATGATTGGTTACACTATTTAATGTTGTACAATCACTCTTTTCATTAAGCCTCCACTTTGCTTTTTTCCTTTCGTATCTATTTCAGAAACTTTGCAGATATATATTCCTTGTGAAAGATTTTGTGTGCTTACAGAAATGTTATTATTCTCAACTTTGTCAGCAGAAATTAATTGTCCCAGTATAGTGTATACTTCTAAAAGATAATTTTTATTTTCTTCAGCTAAAACTCGAATACTGAAAAAATTGTTTGTGGGGTTTGGAAAAAGTTCAAAATTAAAATCAATTAAATTTTCATTTACAGAAACGAAACTGGATGTTCCTTTGAAAAAGGTGACGCCTCCTGAATAATTTCCAACAATTAAATCCATCAAGCCATCGTTGTTAATGTCAGCGCCATTGGGAGCTGTTCGAGTTCCTTGAAAGATGTTTAAATAAGTGGTATCTGTCTTGGTAAATGTTCCTCCTAAGTTCCCATCTATATCATCATAAATTTGTAAATAACCACTTTCGGCACCCACCATTAATTTTGAAACTCCTGCTTGTTTAAATAAAAACGGATAACTGTATCCGATAAAATAGGAGGGGCGATTTACTTTTATTCCGCCCCAGAAATGAGAAACCGAATCCATTGATAGAATGGGAGTGCTGCCACTTCCAATGTGATGGTAGTAAGCGAGTTTTCCGTTTTTTGCACCAACTATTAAATCATTTTTGCCATCGCCATCTACATCTACAATTTGTGGTGCAGCAAAATCGCCAACATCAATTACTCTATTGTTTGAGTTTTTAAATTGAGGAGCAATTAATACAAAATTAGCGGTTGCGCCTATGCTAGCTGTGTTTTGAAGATAATGCAATTTTCCATCAAAGCCACCCACAATCAAATCTGCATCACCATCTCCATCCAAATCACCAAAGGCAGGAATCATATTTAAAACTCCTGTTAAGATCGTGCTCAAATTTGCGTAATCCAACGTTATCAAATCAAATTCAGGATTTGTGCCTGTCCCAACATTTTTAAATTGAGCAATTTTTGGTTGAAAGGTTGGCGCATAATTTCCATAGTTGCCAATAAATAAATCTTTGAGTCCGTCATTATCATAATCGAAAAAAGCAGGATATGCGCCTTCACCAAGTTCAATCATATTGTCCTGCAATACATCGTTTTGTATAAATTCAAAATCAGGAAAATTATTGGCACCATTATTTTTATAATAAACTAAACTGTTTGTGTTTTCAGAATAATTGGGGGCATTCGGACTAACAATCAAATCTTTTATACCATCGTAATCCATATCAACAGAATAAGCTGCAGGAAAGGTGGTAAGAAAAACACCCGTTGTACTTGCATTGTTTGCCGGAAAATTTAAATCAATAGAAGTAAAATGTCCGGCAGTTGGGGTTCCTCCATTTGTAAGCATGGTTAAATTGTTATAAGAAATATCGCCTACTATAATTTCTTTGTCGCCATCACCATCCAAATCCAAACACAATTCACTTCCGCCACCATGAAGGGCTGTGCGCACATCTGTCAACGACTCGGTTAGTTCCGGAGTTCCCACATTTGCTATGCAAGTATCATCCAATGTAAATGTGTTGCTCATAGCATCTTCTGCAGCATAGCCCCAACATTTATTTGCGATTTCAAAAATTAAACTATCAGCAATTCCATACAATTCCATACTTTGATTTTGATGGTATTCAATATAGGTACTTGCATTGCCGAATGTTACAATGTCTAAATCGGTATCGTTGTCAATGTCGCAAAATGCGGGAACATCCACTGGAGTAATATATAAATTAGAAAGCACTGAAGAAGGCGGGTTGTATTTTGTTTGTAGTAATTCTTCAATCAATAAAAATTGTAATCCACTAGATACAGAAGAAATGTTTTTATAAATTTTCACACCAACACCTGAATCAGAAAAAGCAAAAATATCTTCTTTCCCATCTAAGTTGTAATCAACTAATAAAACCCAATCGTGGAGGTAAGGAAATTTTGTTTCGTATTGCGGATCGTATTTTAAATCAACTGCGCCAACTGTTCCGTTATTAATAAATGTGCGAAGTTTGTTTCCGCTTTTATCGAATGTAATTACATCTTTTATTCCATCCATGTTTAAGTCGATATTGGAAAGCTGAACAAAATTTAAACCACCGGCCCAAGGATTAGAAATATAGCTTCCGGATATTTTTACAGCAATGCTATCGTGAAATTGAAAAAAGGGTTGTGCGGAGGTTACGGAAGTAAAAAAAATACTAATGCCTATTAAAACAATTCTAATAAAATTCATAGTCAAATATTGAGTGTGTCTTGCTGGATTTAATTACTTCTCAACTCCGCTCGAAGTGACAATTAACGCTGTCATTTCGAGAGGAGTCGAGAAAGTGCGAGAGCGTTTAAAAAGTGATTTTATCCTAATGTTGAACAATAATTCTCTTCATCAAAGAACCAGATTGTTTTTGTCCTTTTTCATTTATTTCAGAAACTTTACAAATATACATTCCTTGCGAAAAATTATCTGTGCGGAGTGTAAGTGTATTGTTGGTGATTTTTTCTGAAGTAATAATTTGTCCCATCATATTAAATACTTCCAAAGTATAAGTTTTGTTTTCTTCATTAAGGATATGAACAGTAAAACTATTGTTGGCAGGATTTGGGAAAAGTTCAAAATTGAAATTAATAAAGTTGTCGAGGTTGGAGGTTGTAAGTGCAGTAACTCCTCTGTAAAAAGAAACGCCACCTTCGTAATTCCCGACTATCAAATCTAAAAATCCGTCACTATTAATATCCGACAGATGCGGTGCAGTTCTGCTTCCTTGAAAAATATCTAAAAAAGTAGAATCCACCCAGGTGAACGTACCATTTAAATTTCCATCAATGTTGTTATACCTGCGAATCACACCACTTTCGGTACCAACAAGCAAGTTTGTTACGCTACCTTGTTTAAAAACACAAGGATAACTATACCCTGTAAAGTAGAAAGGTAAATTCACTTTAACACCACCAAAAAAGTGAGTGATTGAATCCATAACAGGAATAGGCGTTGTGCCTGTATGACGATAATATGCTAGTTTTCCTGTTCTTCCTCCAATTACTAAATCGTTGGTTCCGTTTCCATCCATATCTACAATTTGTGGAGTAGCATAATCTCCAACATCAATAACTCTTCCGAATGAATTGGTTAAGTTAGGTGCTACTAAAACAAAATGTGCGAGTGCTCCAATGGCTGCCGTATTGCGGAAGTAATGTATTCTCCCATTGTAATCACCAATTATTAAATCAGCATCACCATCACCATCTAAATCACCAAATGCAGGAACCATATTCGTAATTCCATAAGTGCTCAATGCTGCAGCAGTACCATTAAAACCATCATAAT
Organism: uncultured Chitinophaga sp.; assembly: GCA_964456225.1. Classification (GTDB taxonomy): domain Bacteria; phylum Bacteroidota; class Bacteroidia; order 2-12-FULL-35-15; family 2-12-FULL-35-15; genus 2-12-FULL-35-15. The sequence continues at coordinate 30,486 of CAYWAV010000028.1, forward strand.
CACGAGTTACTAATTCGTATTTTGGAACAGTAGCAGTTCCTGTATTTCTAAACTGTGCAATTTGATGTGCATATCCGGAAGCTCCCCAATAACCCAAATTCCCTATGAATAAATCTTTCAAGCCATCATTGTCATAATCGAAAAATGCTGGATAAGCACCTTCGCCAACATCAATCATATTGTCCTGCAATAGATTTGCTTGTTGATATTGAAAAATCGGAAAACTGTTTGTTCCGTTATTTTTATAGTATACAACGCTGTTGAAATTCTCAGAAACGTTAGCGGCACTAGGGCTTACAACTAAGTCCTTCAACCCATCGTGATTAATATCTACATAAAAAGCACAAGGAAAAATAGTTAAATCAACAGCAGAAGTGCTTGCATTGTTTGAAGGGAAAGCGGTATCGATCGCCACAAAACTACCATCGGTTGGTGTTCCACCGTTTGTAAGCATTGTTAAATTATTGTATGAAATGTCTCCAACAATAAATTCTTTGTCGGTATCATTATTCAAATCAATACAAAGCTGACAAGAGCCTGCGTGACGAGCTGAAGTACGATTATCGGGGTCGATTGGTGTTAATTCCGGACTGGAAATATTCCCCGAACAAGTGTCAAACAGGGTGTAATCGTTGCTCAGTGCATTTTCTGCAGCGTATCCCCAACAACGGTTTGCCATTTGAAACTTTAAGCTATCACATGTTCCGTAAAGTTCCATGCTCATGTTTTTATGATATTCCATATAGCTGGCTCCAAGTCCGAAGGTAACTACATCCAAATCTCCATCGTTGTCAATGTCAGTTATAGCCGGAATATCAGCATTGCTTACATATAAATTAATGAGTGAACCTGATGGTGGATTAAAAATGGAATATTGCAAAGCAGTTACCAATGTAAATTGCAAACCCGTAGAAACGGTTGAAGTGTTTCTGTAAACTTTAAATCCGCCAGCAACGTCCGAATAGCTAAAAATATCTTCCTTGCCATCGCAGTTGTAATCTACCAATAGTGCCCAATCGTGCAGTTTTGGAAATTTTGTTTCGTAGTAGGGATTGTATTTAAAATCAACGGTGCCAACTGTTCCATTATTTATGAATGTACGGATTTTGTCTCCTGTTTTATCAAACATAAACAAGTCTTTTATTCCATCCAGATCCAAATCAATGTTGGAAGCCTGAACGAAATTTAATCCGCCTGCCCAAGGATTAGCGAGCGTTGTTGCTCCAATTTTCACCTGAATGCTGTCATGCCATTCCATAAATGGTTGAGCAATATTTGTTTTAACGGCAAAAAATAATGCTGTAAGAAGTAATAGGTGTTTGATTGATTTCATGGTATGGCTTGTAATGTACAAATATAATGAATTTATTGGCAAAAAGGTAGCCTGAAAATACTAGTCCGAAGGGAAGTTTTGTTAGTTAGGGGGTATTGCTCAATATTTACCTCAAAAATCCCAAAATCAACCAAATCACTATAAAATTGGTAAATAATAATTGTTATTCTATATTTGCACCCTTAATTTTAGGAAAAGTAAATGGTGATTGGTGAATGGCGAATAATTTTTATGAGCTCTCACACTCCGAAATAAAACAATTTAACTAATACAATTATGCAGAACAAAGGCGCTATCAGGCTGTTTGCGATTTTATTGACTCTTGCCTGTGCTTATTACTTAATGTTTACTTATGTGGGCATTAATATCGAAAACGATGCAAAAGCATATTCAGAGGAGTATATCACCCATAAGGATGTGGTTGAATCAGCGGCAAAACCAGCAGGTGAAAAATATTTAACTGGTAAAAGTTATTTGGATTCAGTAAAGAATTCCAGAAAAGCAATGTATTTGGATTCTCTTAAAAAGATTGCTGTTATTGACTTTGGTCCGTTAAAATACACTTATGAAGAAGTTCGTGATCGTCAGCTAAACTTAGGTTTGGATTTAAAAGGCGGTATGAACGTGACTTTGGAAGTTTCGGTAGCCGAAATTATCAAAGGCCTTTCAAACAATAGCAACGATCCTGCTTTCTTAAAAGCGTTGGAAAATGCTACAACAGCACAAAAAACATCCTCAAAAGATTATGTGACTTTGTTTGGTGAAGAGTATAAAAAATTAAGTAGCGGAAAATTAGCAATTAACTTCCAAACCATTGAGTTGAAAGGGAAAATTGATTTCAATACTTCTGATGAGGATGTATTGAAATACTTGCGTGCTCGTATGGATGAAGCAATTGAAACATCCGAAAAAACCTTACGTACACGTATCGATAAATTTGGTGTAACGCAACCAAATATTCAGCGTTTGGCTTCTTCGGGTCGTATCCTTATCGAATTACCAGGTGTTACTGATAAAAAACGTGTTCGTAAATTATTGCAAGGAACTGCCAATTTGGAGTTCTGGATTGCTTATGATAATAGTGATGAGTCGGCAAAGATTTATACATCACTTACAGAAGCAAACACGCGCTTAAAAGAAATTTTAACTCCGGCTTTAGCAAAAGCAGATTCTGCCGCAAAGATAGATACAACTGCTAAAACAACTGCTTCTGCGGTTATTGATACCACTAAAAAAGTAGATAACTCTCTTGCATCTCAATTAGGAAATGCTACTAAACCTGATTCAAACGGTGTTGCAACTACTGCAATAGATTCATCTGCAAAAATTAAACAAGAAAACCCATTGTTTACATTGTTGAGTCCGGCTTATGAATACAACGAGAAAAAAGAAATTCAAGGTTTAGGAAAAGGTCCGATCATCGGATATGCATTGATTACAGATACTGCTAAAATAGGTGAGTATTTACGTCATCCTAAAATCAAATCATTGTTCCCTAACTATACTCGTTTCTTCTGGACATTCAAAGCAATGGACAAAGAAGAAAAAGTGATACAGTTGATGGCAATGAACGGTTCTATTACAAAAGGAGTAGCTCCCTTAGCAGGTGATATCATCACTGATGCACGTGTAATGTTTGATCCGAACAGCGGTGGTTCACCCAATATTTCGATGACTATGAATACAGATGCAGCAAACATCTGGAGAAAATTAACCCGCGATAACGTTGGAAAATGTGTTGCCATAGTTTTGGATAACAGTGTTTATTCTTATCCGGTAATCAATGGTGAAATTCCAAGTGGAAATACTTCTATTGAAGGAGATTTTACAATGGCGGAAGCAACCGATTTGGTTACAATCTTAAAGGCTGGTAAATTGCCTGCTCCTGCAAAAATTGTTGCTGAAGAAACGGTAGGACCAATATTAGGTGCAGAAGCAATTTCTAAAGGATTTGTGTCTACAGTCATTGCCTTATTGTTAGTCCTGCTATTTATGGGCTTCTACTACAGCAAAGCAGGTTGGGTGGCAGATTTTGCCATGATCATCAATAACTTCTTTGTAATTGGAATTCTTGCTTCTTTCGGAGCGGTATTAACATTGCCAGGTATCGCAGGTATCGTTTTAACGATTGCCATGTCAGTAGATGCAAACATCTTGATCTTCGAACGTGTGCGAGAAGAATTGGCTCTAGGTAAAACTACTGCAGTTGCCATTAAAGAAGGTTATAAAAATGCGATGTCATCGGTAATCGATTCTCACATCACAGGTTTATTGTTGGGTATCATTTTGTATGTATTCGGAACAGGACCAATTCAAGGTTTCGCTACTACATTAATTATCGGTATTATTTCTTCTTTATTCTGTGCGATTTTCATCACTCGTTTGGTGTTCGACCGTTGGTTAGCAAAAGGAAAAGAAATTCCTTTCGGTAATAAAGTGACTGCAAACGCATTCAAAAATTTCAAAATCGATTTCGTTGGAAAACGTAAATACTATTATATCTTTTCTGCATTGGTAATCTTAGGAGGTGTTTTCTCTTATATTAAAAAAGATGGATTTAGTTTAGGTGTAGATTTTAAAGGAGGTCGTTCATACATTGTTCGTTTCGATAATATCAAATCAACGGAAGATGTTAGAAATGCTTTAGAGGTTAGTTTTGGTGAAGCACCCGAAGTAAAAACATACGGTGAGTCAGGTGCTCAGGTTCGTATAACAACAACTTATTTAATTGATTCTACTTCTGAAAATATTGAAGGAGTGGTTGAAGGAAAATTAAATGAAGGCTTAACAACACTTGGTGAAAAATACGAAATCATGGGTTCTCAAAAAGTAGGAGAAACGGTTTCGCGTGACATTAAGACAAAAGCTGTATGGGCCGTTTTATTGTCCTGTTTAGTAATGTTTATCTTCATCTTTGTTCGATTCAAAAAATGGCAATATGGTTTGGGTGCGGTTGTGGCCTTGTTCCATGACGTATTAATTGTATTGTCGGTTTATACAATTTTTGATGGTGTTTTGCCTTTCTCATTGGAAATCACGCAAGACTTTATAGCAGCTATCTTAACGGTTATGAGTTACTCAATGGTGGATTCAGTTGTTGTGTTCGATAGAATTCGTGAATACTTAGCGGAACGTAACAAATCCGATTTAGATAAAAACGAACGTGTGAGAGTAATTAACTACGCCTTGAATAGCACTTTGAGTCGTACCATCAACACGGCATTAACCATTTTCTTTGTAATGTTAGCCATCTTTATTTTCGGTGGAGCAACCATCAAAGGATTTGCATTCGCCTTGTTAATTGGTATCGCCATCGGAACTTATTCTTCTATCTGTATCGCTACTCCAATTGTAATTGATTTGGAAAGAGAAAAAGGTGACGAGGAGAAAAAATAGCCTCACCCCGGCCCTCTCCATGAGGAGAGGGAGGTAGCTCCGAAATAATATTTACTAGAACCCGATAAAGAAATTTATCGGGTTTCTTTTTTTACCTCACTCCAGCCTTCTCCGAAGGAGAGGGGTATGGCTCCGCAATTATAATTTTCAGAATCAAAGAAACAAATTTTCATTTCTCACAATTTTGCTTCTGAACAGCAGTGTTCTATTCCCTCTTTGGAAAAGGGGGTTAGGGGGATTTGTTTGTTTTGAATCGTATCATCCTATCGGAGCCACACCCTCTCCTTTTTTTCAAGGAGAGGGCAGGGGTGAGGTCTTTTTCCGTAACTTTGCCCTATGTTAAACTCAATTTTCTTATTCTTAAATCTTGGTGGAGGTGAAGTCGCGATAGTGATTTTGATTATCATTATGTTCTTCGGCTCCGATAAGTTACCAGGCTTAGCAAAAGGGTTGGGGAAAGGACTTCGTGAAATCAATGATGCGAAAAACCAAATTCAAAATGAAATTGCAAAAGGTACTGATGGTTTTAAAGAAGAATTACAAAAACACACCTCCGATATACAATCCGAAATAAGTAAAGCAGGCGAAGGAATGAAAAAGCAATTGGAAGATGCGGGAAGTGTTGTGAAAGATGAAGGAAAAGCGATCGAGGATACAATGAAGTAGGTTGCGCATAACGAATCAAAACGAATTTACTAATCTGTATGCTATTGCAGGTCTTTGTTTAAAAATATAATCTAACGTCTTTGCTAATTGCGGAGACGTTTTTTATTCGTGTATACTTGAGTAGAAACGTTTATAAACGGATATCCTTTTGCACCAAGCCAGACAAGGGTAGCAATATTGACGAATGTTTTGTATCTTAGTTGCATCTATAACTGAGTTAGCGGTCAGTGTAGGACAACCACGTAACAAAGTACAAGACAACATAAAAGACATAAAAGAAAATGGCAAAAAACATTGAACCAACGCTAAAATTAATTAGCAAATACCTCAAACTTGACAAATCCGAAAACTTTGTAATTCCTGAATATCAAAGGGGTTACTCTTGGGAAATAATTCAATGTGATAAACTGTGGCAAGACATTGAAGCATTCATCGCTTCTAATGCAAGTGACCCATACTTTTTTGGGACAATCATTGTTGATTGTTCAGTAACAAATAGGTTTAGCTTAATTGACGGACAACAACGCACAACGACTTTTTTGTTGTTACTCAAAGCGTTATTAATGCAACTAAATGTAGCCATTACTAAAGTTCTAGATGATGAAGAATCCGAAGCGTTAAAGGCAGGTCTTAAAGCTAAAAGAAATAAAGTTATGGCTATTTTATTTAAAGCAGAAGATGAAGATATTCCTTCAATGCTGAAAGATTATGCAAAAACACAAAATATCTTGATAGTGGAAAATAAATCAATAAACGAGTTATTTCCTAAAGAAGTGAAAACTATCATTGAAGCAGCTGATTTTAATACATCTGAACAAAACGTCTATAAAATTCCAAGGAAACAAAAGGATAATAAATACACAAAGCATTTCCGCAATTTCAAATTCTTTTTCGACAAGTTGGGTGAAAAATCAGAATCCGAACTTAATCAATTTGCAAATATATTTTTGGAAAAATGTCAAGTCATAGAAATTCGTAGTTGGGACATAGAGCAAGCAATAACTATGTTTAATTCATTGAACTCTACAGGTATGCCGCTTTCAGATGCGGACATTATTTCTGCACAACTCTACTCAAATGCTGACGACAACAAAAAAGCATTTAACGACCAATGGGAAAATATTAACAAATTAGCGAACGAGTTGAGTAGCAGAAAAATTGTTGACATTGATGCAGTGTTGCAACAATTTATGTATATCAATCGTGCAATTAATAGAGAATACATTAGTATCAACAAAGAAGGTAATGAATCTGTCGATGTAACAACACCGGGTTTAAGACGATATTACACAGACATAAAAAAAGAACTATTGAATGACCCATTATGGCTGTGTAAAGATTTAACTAAAATCATAAACATTTGGAACAACATCAAAGATTATCCGTCTGTCAAATTGCTTTTGAAGTGTAACGAAAACGCAAAATTATTTTTATCAGGCTACTTATATCGTTATGAAATAGCTGAAATCACTGAAGAAAATATTTTGGACTTGTGTGAGTGTTTAATAAGATTGTTCACAATATTGGAATTGAGCGATGCTGGCTATTCAAGTTCAAAATTCAAAACATTTTTGTTTGGTGAAAACATAAAATTAGTAGACAAGAATATTTCAATAGACATTATCAAAAATAATTTTAATGAACACATCACGAACAACTGGAACATTGACACTATTTCAGATGCAATTATTGAATACGATAAAAATCTACTTGTTTTTCTAAACGAATACCTCTACGCTAAAAACAAAGGGACTAAGTTTGACTTCGCAGAAAATGTAAACATTGAACATATAATGCCTTCGAGTGGTCGTAACATAACGACAATACAACAAGACGCAAATATTACGACCAAAGAAGAGTTTAATAGTATAGTAAACAAACTAGGAAACAAAATATTGCTTGAAGAAGACATAAATAAGTCAATTGGGCGAGAGTGGTTCAAGACAAAAAAGCAAAATTCAATTAATAGCAAATCAGGTTACAAAGACAGCAAATATGGTATTGCTTTGGCGTTGACAACATACCCAAACGACAATTGGACAAAAGACGACATTGACACAGCAACAAAAAAAGCAGTAGAAAGAATTGTGAAATTTATATTCAACAAATGAGAAACACCGAACCGCTAACAGGCGTTTGGCAAAAGTGGCGGTTCAGTGCTCCGCAGACACATTTGTGGTTAATCAAATTTGGTTCTCCGCATCAACATTTGTGGTAAAAATCGCCACCTTCGCCAAGCGCCAAAACGTCAGGTTGTGAAAAAACTAAAATGAAATCGCTGAGAATCGCTTAAATGAATTTTTAATCGGGCAGGTAACCGAATAAAAAAATGATAAATTTAGTTTTTTCACAGACTGCCGTTAGTGGTAATTACTATGAAATACATCGTACCGACAATATTGACTTTATTCGCTCTGACAATTAGAGCGCAAAATATTACTGTGTTTTCTGACACCATGCATGTTGGAATTAATCTCAATAAACAGCAACCAGAATTAGACACGACAATTTATATCCTCGATGACAATCATTATTCCGTGCCATGGAAAATTTATTTTGATAACGCAAAAACAAAACTTGCATATGAATCAATTGTTAAGGGCGACACTTGTACCGAATTCAATTATTGGCGGAGCAATGGAAAACTTAAACGGAAAATGAAATATTACATACTGCCGAATGAAGATTTTTATAATTGGGTTTATGAAGAAAATCATTGTGAAAATGGACAATTAATTCGCAAATGCAACCCGAACAATCCCAAGACAGAACATATTATTAATTTCTATTGTAATGGGAAAAAGAAAAGCGAGTTTACTTTTGTTGGTATAAATTGGGAAGGACTTTTTACGACCTGGTTTGAAAACGGACAGAAAGAAAGTGATGGGTACTATACGAAAACAAAGAAACAGGGAGAGTGGAAATATTGGAACGAAAATAGCGAACTTGTGCTAACCGAAATTTACAAGGACGGTGAACTTATTGAATCGAAGAAGTAACTACCACTAACAGTACCTAAAAAAAATGCGGAGTTCCTGCAAGTTGCAAATGCTTTTTCAAAGGTGCGCTCCGCGCGACATTTTTTGCATTTGCCATTTAGTTTAGTACATTTAATAAAGTTTTTCGGTTAAGACAATTTTGTGCAAGTAAATTCCGCACTTCTTTTAGCTACAAAACGTCAGGTTGTGAAAAAACTAAAATGAAATCGCTGAGAATCGCTTAAATGAATTTTTAATCGGGCAGGTATCCGAATAAAAAAATGATAAATTTAGTTTTTTCACAGACTGACGTTATAGCCAATGGTAGGACGACCGAAAACCGACAGACAACTGAATGACAGAAATTAAACTTTATAAATCACCTTGGAGAGCAATAAAACTTATTCTGCTTTGCTCCACATTTGTTGCCTTAGGACTTTGGGGTATTTTGACTGGTCATATGCCGACTTGGGTGGCTTGGTTGAACATTGGTTTCTTTGGACTTGGTTACCCAGTCGGACTGTTTCATTTGTTTGACAGACGACCTCAAATAATTATTAACGTGACGGGCATCTTTGACAGAACGACCAACAAGGACTTTATAAATTGGGAAATTATTCAAGATGCTTATCTCATTGACATTCATAAACAGAAATTTATTTGCTTAGTTGTTGACGAGAAGTGTAAGCCTTCACAAACTAAAAGCAAATTATATCAGCAGACAGCAAAGTTGAGCGAAGCTATTGGAGCTCAAGAACTAAATATTTCGCTTGGACAAATAAAAATTAACCCCGACAAATTGACTGAGTTTATTTTACTAATGCGGACTGCTACCAAGCCAGACAAAACAGAATTAATTAATAGAACTTTGACTGAATGGAAAGCATAACAAGAACCACTGGCTATAACAGGCGTTTGGCAAAAAAGCGGTTTCAGTGCTTGTACGAAGCTTTGTGCTTCGTATCAAGTTCAGTGCTGGCAGACAGTTTAGTGCTTCGAAATCCGCTTCTTCGCCAAGCCCGAAACCGTCAGGTTGTGAAAAAACTAAAATGAAATCGCTGAG
>CAYWAV010000029.1:0-13150 GCA_964456225.1 uncultured Chitinophaga sp.
TAAAACAAATAACCGTACCTCTGATTCAGAAACTTACTATTATCCCTTCCTCTTTTTGATTTAAAAATATTGTGACTTACAGAAAGCATAATTTCATGGGAACCACTGTTGTATTTTTTTAGTCCGCCAATTTGGATATCATACGAATAGCTGATTTGATAATTTTCTAAAATGGTAAATCCTAAATGAATAGCAATCGCATCGCGCAAACGAATAGAAACGCCAGTAAAAGCCTTTTCAAAAAAGTGTACTCGCAATGTATAATCAAGCATCATGGGAGCACCTTTTACAAATTGCCCGTACAATGTGCTTTCCCAAACATAATCAGGATTTTGTGAAAAATTATAGCCCAAGGTGAAATTAGCTTGTGTTACATAAGTGATTGTTCCTTTTTTTGTAGTGTCATTTTTATAAAATTCTGCAGTAGATTGTATTAAATGTAAACCACTTGCACCCATATGAAATCGATCGTTGTATAAATAAATGCCAAAACTTGCATCGGATACCCAAGTGCTGTTACTTATTGTTTGATTGATGGATTGATCCTGATTGTTATGCAATTTCATGTAATTACCATTCAAGGTGTATTTTGTAAAGTTACCCGCTAACCCAGCAGATAATTCACAGTCAGGAAAACGAAGATGGTAGGCATACGCAGCTCCAATATTGGTCTGTTTAGATGGCCCAATTTTATCTTGCATCAAATACATTCCTGCACCCATTTTTCCTTTTAGAAATCTGCTATGCAATCCTAAACTTATAGTTGTGGGTGCTCCATCATATCCTACCCATTGTTTTCTGTAATTTAAGCGAGCATCCAATAATCTTTTTGTTCCGGTAACTCCCGGATTAATCATGAACGCATTGTTTTTGTGTTGCGTATAATATGGCAATTGCTGTGCATCACAAAGAAGTGTTGCAAAACAAAAAATGATAATATGTAAACTCTTTTTTATCAAAATAATTAATCAATAATTGTTACGTCTCCGTGTTTTTTTCCTTTGCCATCACCTAGTTCTAGTACCCAAAAGTAGGTTCCCTCAGGCAGTTTTTCTCCAAATGCATGTCCATCCCAATTGTTTATATAAGCACTTGTTTTATATACTAGCTTCCCATTTCTATTATATATTTCAAGTTTGTTATTCGGATATTTATAAATGTTTCCAATATACCAAGTGTCATTGTTCCCATCGTTATTGGGTGTAAACGTGTTGTAGAAAACTAGTTCCTCGCTTGGGATTACTGTTACGATTACGGAGTCGTATGCTGGACAAGTATTTGTATTGTCGGTTCCGTATAAATAATAAGTGGTTGTTACAAAAGGTTCTACATCTGGGTTGTAGCTAAATTCATACATGATGGGCATTAGCGACCAAGCATAATAAAATCCACCTGAAGCATTTAAAGTAGTAACCTCTCCTTCCATAATGGTAACATCTGGCCCCGCATCAATAACTGGTGTTGGAATAATGTTGACGGAGACTATATCTATTTTTGGTGGACAGGAGGCGCTCGTTGCTGTTAATGTATAAGTAATGCTTGATGTTGGAGTACTCGTAGGACGAGGAAGTGTATTGTTGTCTAAAAACGTTGTAGGCAGCCAGGAATACGTAACTCCCATTCCTCCTGCATTCAAATCACCACCTAAGAGCGCAAAGCTGTTTTCACAGATACCGGTATCATTGCCTGCATTTACATTGTCAACATATTGCATGGAAACAATCACTACATCCGTTTTTACTGCTCCTGTATCATCTGTTGCTGTTAATGTATAAGTTATATAAGTGCTACTTGGAGGACTGCAAATTGGGTTAGGCGAAGTGGTGCTACTTAAAAAACTTGAAGGACTCCATGCATACGTGTATGGCGCTAAACCACCGGAAGCAGGCGCAGGACTGCCAATTAAAGTTGTTACACCCGGACAAACAACTTTATCCGGACCAGCATTTACTACAAACTGAGCAGACGAATAAGTGAAAATAAAAATTGAAAAGACGAATACAAGAAGTATGTGTCGTATAGTTTTAATCATAGGTGAATCAAAAGTAATCTTGGTAACAAATGTAGTTATATATATTGTAAATTAAAAGACCATTTGCCTACGGAAATTAGTTTTCGGTCGCTTTGTTCCAAATTATTCATTAAGAAAGCTAATGAATAATCGATGTAAGAAAATCCACATTTGGGTGGTGCCCCAAAACTGCGCCCCAAAGGTGATTTTCTAAATCGGGATTAACCCAACAGATGCATGTAGCACAGCGATTTTATTGCCTTCTATTGCATAAGTTGGCTTTATAAATAAAAAATGCAAAAGTTCTTGGCTTCAACATATTTGATACTTTTGCTCTGTGGAAAAACATATTTTAAGTAAATCAACATTTTTACGTGGTTTGCAATGTTCAAAATCATTGTATCTCTATAAATATTTTATTCAAAAAAGGGATGTGGTTTCTCCTGAACAAAAAGCTATTTTTAACAGAGGTAATAATGTTGGAGTTTTGGCTCAAAAGCTTTTTCCAGGTGGCGTGGATGCAACACCAGAAAAACGCTCAAACAACATTGCTGCTGTAGAAAACACCCGAAAATTAATTGAAAGCGGAGTAGAAGTGATTTACGAGGCAGCTTTCCAATTCAATCAAGTGCTTGCCATTCTTGATATTCTGGTAAAAAAAGACAATGAATGGTATGCTTACGAAGTAAAAAGCTCAACTAAAATTTCTCCTGTTTATTTATTAGATGCATCATTGCAATATTGGGTAATCACCAATTCTGGAATTCAGCTAAAAGACATTTCACTCATCATCATCAATAACCAATATGTTAGAAATGGCGATGTGGATTTGAAAGGATTATTTTCAATAAAATCGGTTTTAAAAGAAGCATTAGCTAATCAAAATTTGGTTCAAGAAAATGTCGACCGTTCTATGTCTGTTGTAAACACACCATCTGAACCGGATGTTAAAATTGGTGAGCATTGTTTTAGTCCTTACTCGTGTGATTTTATGGGCAATTGTTGGAAAAGTGTTCCAAGTAATTCTGTTTTTGAAATTACAGGAGTGAAAAAAACGGAGCTGTTTGCATTGTACAATAAAGGGTACAAAACGGTAGATCAAATTCCGGCTGAAAATGAATTGGATAAAAATGCAAACATTCATATTCAAGCAATAAAAAGTAAAAAAGAAATTATTGATAAAGCAGCTGTAGCAACCTTTTTGAAAAAAGCGACTTATCCATTGTTTTTTATGGATTTTGAAACATTTATGCCAGCTGTTCCGCTGTATGAAAAAACAAAACCTTATCAGCATATTCCATTTCAATACTCATTACATTATAAAAAAGATAAAAATTCGAACTTAGAACACTTTGAGTTTTTAGCAGACGAACATTCTGACCCTCGAAAAGCTTTTCTAGAAAGACTTTTGAAAGACACAGAATTAGAGGGAATAATTTTGGTTTACGATATTTTGATGGAAAGAAATGTGTTGAATGGATTAAAAAAAGATTTCCCAGAATTCGCCTCCGAAATTGACAATCGTTTAAGCCGAATGGTAGATCTTGTTCAACCTTTTCAGGAAAGAGCCTACTATCATCCTGATATGAAAAATTCTTTTTCTATTAAAAATGTATTACCAGCATTGGTTCCCGAATTAAGTTATTCCAATTTGAAAATTGGAAGTGGAAGTGTTGCTATGATAGCGTTTGAGAACCTGAGAAAAGAAACGGATATGTTTAGAGCTTTGGAAACACGCGAACAGCTTTTAGAATATTGTAAGCTGGATACGTTTGCCATGGTAAAAATATTTGAAGTGTTGGAAGGTGTAGTTGTGAATATTTAAATTATTATTTTGGAGTTTGTCTCCATCTCCGAGGGGGCAGGGGGAGAAAAAAAGCCCATCTTTTCAGACAGGCTTTGATTCGTATTTTTTTTATTCGTTATCCGTAATTAAAATCTCTCCAATTTCGAAAAGTAAAAATCGCCTTCAATTTGTGCATTCTCATCACTATCTGAACCATGAACCGCATTGGCTGCAATTGATTTTGCATATATTTTACGGATAGTTCCTTCATCCGCTTTTGTTGGGTCTGTAGCACCAATCAATGTTCTGAAAGCAGCAACTGCATTGTCTTTTTCTAAGATAGCCGCTACAATTGGTCCTGACGACATATAGCTTACTAATTCTCCATAAAACGGACGTTCTTTGTGAACTTCATAAAATGTACCTGCTGCTTCTGCAGATAGTTTAGTGTATTTCATTGCTACAATGCGAAACCCTGCTTCGTTTATCATCTTTAAAATTCCACCAATAGAGTTGTTCTCAACTGCATCCGGCTTAATCATTGTAAATGTTCTGTTTGTTGCCATTGTTTTTTGTTGTTGTTTTGTTAATTAAAATTCGGGTGCGAAATTAGAGAAAATATCTTCATCTCAAACAAATAAAGATTGCTAAATGGCGGACAAATTATTGTAAATTTGTACTCTCTATGAATGTAAAACAAATTAAAGAAGTAAAAGCGCTTTTATCTAAGCCTAAAAATATTGTAATTGTTACTCATTGGTCGCCTGATGGTGATGCAATGGGTTCTTCACTCGGCTTGTATAATTACCTTATTCAGCTGAAACACAAAGTAAATGTAATTACTCCTAATGATTATCCTTCTTTTTTGTTTTGGTTGCCAGGGAATAAAAAAGTCACTGATTTTTCAAAAAATCCTAAATCAGCCAAAACATTGGTAGCTAAAGCCGACATCATATTTTGTTTGGATTTTAATTCATTAAAACGCATCGATAAATTAGGTGATGAAGTAGGGAAGTCGAGTGCTGTTAAATTCATGATTGATCATCATTTGCAGCCTGAAGACTTTGCTAAATATATGTTACACAGTATCAAAGCTTGTTCTACTTGTGAACTTGTTTTTGATTTTATTCAATTAATGGGACACAAAAAAATGTTGAACAAGGACATTGCAAACTGCTTGTATACAGGAATTATGACTGATACAGGTTCTTTTCGTTTTCCTTCAACAACAGCTCATACGCACAGAATTATTGCATCATTAATTGAAGCAGGTGCCGAAAATGGAGAAATCCACAACCGAATCTATGATGGAAGTACGGAGAGTCGAATAAAATTGTTAGGTTTTAGTTTAAGTGAAAAGTTAAAAGTGTTTAAAGAATACAAAGCCGCTTATTTTAGTTTAACCGAAGAGGAATTGGAGCGCTATCAATACCAAAAAGGCGATACAGAAGGTGTTGTGAATTATGCCTTGTCCATTGATGGAATTCGTTTTGCAGCCTTTTTTGTGGAGCGTGATGGAATAATTAAATGTTCTTTTCGTTCTCAAGGCAGTTTTGATGTGAATGTATTTGCTCGTAAACATTTTAGCGGTGGCGGACATGCAAATGCGGCAGGAGGAATGAGCGAATTAAGCATGGATAAAACACTTCAGAAGTTTGAGGCTTTATTGCCTGAATATAAAACAGCTTTACAACGTAAATAGAATATGATTTTTAGAAACTATACTTTTATTGCAATTGTTTACGCTTCAACGATATTGCAGCCGTCATGCGGTAGCAATCAGGATAAACCTGTGCAGAAAACAAACATTGAAAGCAAAGAGTTTAAAGAGAAGTTGATTGAGGCAAATAAGATGTCAGTAAAACGTGAAAGTGACGAAATTGACCAATATGTGAAACGCAAAGGGTGGGACATGATTACCACAGGTAGTGGATTGCGTTATATGGTAACTCAAAAAGGAGCAGGTATAATGCCCAAAACGGAACAACGTGTGAAGCTTAATTTTAATGTGAAATTGCTCGATGGAACCCTTTGTTACTCTTCAGATTCTACGGGTGTATACGAGTTTGTTGTTGATAAAAGCAGCGTAGAAACAGGATTACATGAAGGGGTGAAGTATATGCACGTGGGCGATAAAGCCACAATGATCCTTCCTTCTCATTTAGCTTATGGCTTAATTGGCGATGAAAAACGAATTCCTCCCAGAGCATCCGTTTTATATGAACTAGAACTTTTGTCTGCAAGATAATATTTTGAAAATCAGTATATTACACATATTAATTCTAGTTTTTATTCTTGCTTCTTGCGGCAACAATTCACCCTATAAAGGGTTTTCTAAAACCGACTCCGGTTTGTATTACAAATTGCAAATGATTGGTGATGGAAAACGCAAGCCCTCTTTTGGAGAGTACCTTCAGCTTATCATCACCTATAAAACGGAAACGGATTCCATTTTTATGGATACCTATTCGATGAACGATATCGGAATGGTGGTGCTTCCTTTTAACCATTCTTCTTTTGAAGGCAGTTTTGAAGAAGGTTTGAGCACCATGAATGAAGGTGACAGTGTTTCATTTCTTGTTAATGCTGAGCCACTTTTCTCTCAATTTCTTAAAGCAAAACTTCCACTGTTTATTAAACCAGGAGGGCTAGTTAAAATGGATGTGAAATTGCACAACATTTTTACGCAAGCTGAATACGAAACAGAATTAAAACGATACGCTTCTATTATAGAAGATAGAGACATTGAAGAGCAAAGAAAAATTCAATTATTTATGGATACCACAAAAGCAGGTTATTCGAAACTGGCCAACGGCATGTATTATCTTCCCATCTCACAAGGCTCTGGAAACCGACCCGAACAAGGTAATGTGATTAAAATTAATTATACCGGAACTTTCTTTAATGGTAAAATATTTGAATCTACTTATGAGAGAGGACAAGCCATGGAATACATTTGTGGAGAACAAGGGCAGGTGATTAAAGGTTTAGAATCTGCAATAAGTTTAATGAATGAAGGTGCAAAAGCAAAATTTATTATACCTTCGCACCTTGCTTACGGAGAAGAAGGTTCTTCAACTGGAATCGTCCCTCCGTACACAACCGTTATTTACGAAATAGAATTACTAAATTTAACTAAAAAATAATAATCTTAAAATGAAAATTTCTTTCTCTAGAACAATAACAGTGGTCGCTGTAGGTATTGTAGCAACAATTACGTCATGTACAAATTCTCCTTATCCTGGATACGAATTGGATGAAACAACAGGAGTGTATGCGCAGTTTTATACACAAGTTGAAAATGGTGTAAAACCTGTTGAAGGCGATATGATTCAAATTTCTTTAGTAGTAAAAACACCTGCTGATTCAATTTTAACTGATTCAAAAGATGCTAAATACAATCGTTCAGGATTAACCTATTATGAATTCCCATTAATGAAGCCTGAGTTCAAGGGAAGTTTTGAAGCAGCATTGGCTATGATGGCTGTTGGTGATAGTGCTAGCTTTTTAGTAAGCGTTGATTCAATGTATAAATCAAGAGAAATGCCTCCTTTTTTGACTAAAGGAAGCATGTTGAAATACGATGTAGTTTTGCAAAAAATAACTGCAAAAACGGAAGTGGAAGCTTTGCAGAAAAAACAAATGGAAGAGCAACAATCAATGATGGCGAAAATGCAAGCAGAAGAAGGAGCGATTACAGCGAAATATCTAGCGGATAATAAAATTACGGCAACTCCTACTGCTAATGGATTATATTATATTGAAACGAAAAAAGGAAATGGCAAAAAACCTAATCTGGGTGATGTTGTAAAAGTAAATTATACAGGTCGCACAATGGATGGAAAAATTTTCGATACCAGCTTCGAAGCAATTGCAAAAGAAGCAGGAGTATTTGATGAACGCAGAAAACCATACGATCCAATTGAATTTCCTTTAGGGCAACGTCAAGTAATTGCTGGTTGGGAAGAAGGTCTTTTGTTGATGAGTCCAGGTTCAAAAGGACAGTTAATTATTCCTTCTTCACTAGGTTACGGAGCTCAAGGTGGTGGTCCAATTCCTCCGTTCTCTCCACTGGTATTTGATTTGGAATTAATATCTGTAACAGCAGCTCCAGCAGGGAAAGTAATTCAAGGACAAAAAGTAAATTAAAATATAATTAAACTATATTTTTACGATGAAAAAAATAGCAACCATTGTTCTAGCCTTAGCTGCAATTGCAGTAAGTGCTCAAGAGAAAACGAAAAGTGTTAAAGTTAAAAAACCGAAAACAGTGAAAACAGCATCTGGATTAGAATATACGATTACGGAAAAGGGTAATGGAAAAAAGCCTTTGACTGGAGATAAAGTAATTGTTCATTACACTGGTAAATTAACCAATGATACTGTTTTTGATTCTTCTATCAAACGCGGACAACCATTTGAATTTAAATTAGGCGCAGGTAATGTTATCAAAGGATGGGATGAAGCATTCTTATTGCTTCAAGTAGGAGACAAAGCAACTATAAAATTTGGACCGGAACTGGGTTACGGAGCAAATGCAACCGGTAAAATTCCGGCCAACTCTATTCTTATTTTTGATGTTGAATTGTTGGATATAAAAGAAGGAATCAGACCTTACGATGTGAAAGGGAAAGACACTTTGAAAACAGCTAGTGGCGTTCAATACATCATTGTTAAAGAAAACAAAACAGGAGAAAAAGCAGTAGCGGGTACAATGGCTGAGTTTCATTACGCAGGTTATTTCCGTGATGGAAAAACATTTGATAACTCATTTGATCGCAATCAACCGCTGAACATCAAAGTTGGTAAACAACAATTGATGCCGGGTTGGGAAGATGGAGTTTCAATGTTGCGTCAAGGTGAAAAAGCAAGATTAATCATTCCTTCTGCTTTAGCATTAGGCGAAAAAGGTTATCCACCATTGATTCCACCAAATACTGATTTGGTTATGGACATTGAAATGTTGAAAGTAACCGTAATTGTTCCTCCTGTATTGTATGATATCAAAGGATTGGAAATGAAAACAACCGCTACCGGTATAAAATATTATGAAGTGAAAAAAGCAGGTTCTGCTGTAAAAGCAGCATCTGGCAAAACAGTGAAAGTGCATTACTCTGGATACCTTGCGGATGGAACAATGTTCGATTCTTCGGTTGAACGTGGGGAGCCAATTGAATTCCCATTAGGACAAGGTCAGGTTATTCCAGGTTGGGAAGAAGGGATCTCTTTAATGAGCATTGGTGATAAATTAAGATTAGTAATCCCTTACGAATTGGCTTACGGTGAAGCAGGTCGTGCTCCAATGATTCCAGCCAAAGCAGAACTTACTTTTGATGTTGAATTGATAGAAGTAAAAGAAGGCGCAGTACAACAACAGCATGGTCCGGATGACGGGCACAATCATTAAGAAATAGATTTTACAAATATTGAACGCCCTGTTTTATTAACAGGGCGTTTTTTATTTCTTTTTTATTCTCCCAATAAGCTCGTTAACAAAAGAGTATCTTTGATAAATTTTCAAATCCATCAATGAGCGATAAAAACAGGCATTCTCAACCTTTTATTATGGTATTTACAATTACCATAGTGCTGCTTGTTCTTTCTCAATTCAATACAGAATTTACAATTGCTGGACATAAAACAAAAAAAGTGGCTCCTCTTGCCGACATTTTACAAAAAGGTGTTTTTAAAAAAGTTCCTTTAATGCACCGTGTTATTACAGATTCAATTATTGCAAAAGACAGTACCGCATTTGCTTTGCGACAAATTGACTCTAGTAATATTTTCGATTTCGAAGACGACACTACTTCTGCATTAGCACATTTTTTTCAATCTTTAAATGCAGGCAAAAAGAAAAAGAATAAAACACGCATTGCTTATTTTGGAGATTCAATGATTGAAGGTGACCTGATTTCACAGGACTTTAGAGAATGTATGCAAGATTATTTCGGTGGCGATGGTGTTGGTTATGTTCCAATCACGTCCATTGTTGCTGGTTTTAGAACAAGCGTATTTCATTCTTTTGACGGTTGGAAAACGTACAATTTGTTAGAAAATGTACCTAGCGGACATTCACTTGGTATTGCAGGATATTGTTTTGTTCCGAATACAATGAATAATGTGGATACCAATAATTCTACAGTAGGCAGTTCTGTGAAGTACACGGCAGTGAAGAGAAAACATTTAAACCGTTTTTATGAAACCAAACTTATTTATGGAAAAAGTGAAGGTGAAAATTATGTAATTATCAATGGCAATCGTTATAAACTTGGCGGTGAAAATTTGGTGAATGAGTTAGTTGTAAATACTTCCGCACAACAGATAAATGCAAAGTTTCAATGTAAGTCACCTATCGATGTTTATGGATTTAGCTTAGAAAGTGATAGTGGTGTGTTTGTTGATAATTTTTCCTTTAGAGGAAATTCTGGATTGCCTATCCAAAAAATAAAACAAGCAATGTATACTTCTACAAACGAATGTTTGGATTACGATTTGATTATTCTTGAATATGGCTTGAATGCTGTAAATCCAATCGTGACAGATTTTTCATGGTATGAACGCGGAATGAATGTTGTTATTAAACATTTGCAAGCAAGCTTTCCAAATACAAGTATTTTATTGATAAGTGTAGGGGATAAAAGTTATCGCAAAGATGGTGTTTATGAAACCGATCCAAGTGTTCCAATATTGGTAGAAGCACAAAAACGTATGGCAAAGGACAACAAGCTTGCTTTTTGGAGTTTATATGATGCAATGGGTGGAAACGGTTCTATGGTAAAGTGGGTAGAAGGTGATACAGCTTTTGCTAATAAAGATTATACGCACTTCAATTTTAAAGGTGCTCATAAAGTTGGAAAATTATTGTTCAGCAAGATTATGAGTGAATACAATGATTATAATAAAAAGAATAGTTTGAACGCTCTTTCTCAACCAAAAGAAGTTTTAGTTGGAAACGATTCATCGAAAAAATTAAAATGAAAAAGCAAATCATACTTTGGATGATAATATTCTTCCTTCCCTTTTGGGAGGATAGGGGTGATGCCAAGGCGCAAATACTTGATACTTCTGCATATAATCAATATGCTTTTATTAATCAACAAGTGAATCGAATTGAGAATGATAGCACAGCATTAAGTTTTTTTTATGAAAAATTACTCCAATTAGAACAAAAGGGAATCACTCGTATGAATATTACTCATATTGGTGATTCGCACATTCAAGCAGATCATTTTTCTGGCTTAGTTCGTCAGAAATTGCAATTGAAATTTGGTAATGCCGGAAGAGGATTGATATTTCCATACCGCTCCGCAAAAAGCAATGAGCCCACATCTTACAAAACAATTACAAATGTTCTTTGGGATTATAAACGCAATGTTTTTTACGACAAACCTTTGCCCATCGGAATAAGTGGATTTACAATTGAAACTAAAGATTCAATGGCTGAAATTAATTTGTTTGTGAAAGACCAACCTAAATTGGGTTATAGCTTTACCAAGTTTACATTGTTTCACGAAAAAGGATTAAATAATTTTGATATTACTATTTGTGATGACTTAAATTGTGAATTAGGAGTATTTAAATCAACGGATAAATCAACCAACCCTTTTGTTTCAGAAATGAAATTTGATAAACCTGTTCGTCAAATTTATTTGAGAAATAAATGTGCAGACACGCTCAATCAAAAAGCCACTCGAATTTATGGAATGCTGTTGGAAAATGATTCTGCAGGTGTATTGTACAATATGATTGGAGTAAACGGTGCCGAATACCGCCACTATGTTATGTCGAAATATTTTACTCAACAATTGTCGTACTTGAGCTCCGATTTAATGATTATTTCTTTGGGAACAAATGAAGCGTATTCTCAAGGTTTCGATAAAGATTTTTTTTACAGAAGCATCGACTCATTAGTCTTGAGTGTGAAACTTACCAACCCCAATGCAGCTATAATTATTACAACTCCACCAGATTCTTATCGCAAAACTAAAAATGGAAGAGTAAAAAATCCGGATATGAAACTAGCAAGAGAAACCGTAGTTGATTATTGCTTGAAAAATAACGTTGCGTATTGGGATTTGTTTGAAGTGATGGGCGGATACAGTTCTATGGGCAAATGGTATGCAATGAAGTTGTCAGCAAAGGACAGAGTACACTTTTCAGGAAAAGGCTATCAGATTCAAGGGGATTTGTTTTACAATGCCTTGATGGAAGGGTTTGAAAAATATAAAAAGAGTAAAAAATAAAAGATGTTCGACTTTCATTTCGATATCGATAAATTAATTTCGCAATTGACTTACAATGCGAAAGACCCGCTATTGTTCAATAGTGGGTTCTTTTTATTTTTCTTTTGCATTTTTTTATTAGGGTATCAGTTTTTATACAAACGTAAACTAACGCGTGTTGTATATTTTACCATCTTCTCGCTTTACTTCTTTTATAAGGCTTGTGGCTTTTATTTCGGATTCATTTTATTGTCGGCTGTAGTCGATTTTAATTTATCCAACTGGATTTATACCGCAAAAACAATCGGAAGAAAAAAGGCAATTCTGATTTTTAGCATTGTCATAAACCTTGGTTTGCTATTCTATTTTAAATACACCGATTTTTTTATTGAAATCATCAACGACTTGAAATTAGGACAGGTAAAGCCATTGAACCTGATTTTACCAATCGGTATTTCCTTTTATACATTTGAAAATTTGAGTTATACCATTGATGTGTATAGAGGGAAATTCAAACCCGTTGCCAGTTTTTTGGATTATTGTTTTTTCTTGTCGTTCTTCCCAAAACTGGTAATGGGCCCAATTGTAAGAGCTTCCGATTTTATTCCGCAAATCCGAAAAGATATTCACATCACAAAAGAGGACATTGCAAAAGGCTTGTATCTGATATTGGGCGGACTGTTCAAGAAAGTAGTCATATCGGATTACATCTATGTAAATTACGTACAGTATATTTTTGATGACCCATCACGCCATTCGGGAATCGAATGTTTATTAGGTGTTTACGGATATGCAATGGTTATTTATTGCGATTTTTCAGGTTATTCCGATATGGCAATCGGTATGGCACGTTGGATGGGCTTTACGATAAATGAAAATTTTGATTCACCTTATCAATCTAGCAGTATCACAGAATTTTGGCGCAGATGGCACATGTCGCTTTCATCTTGGCTCAAAGATTACCTCTATATTTCACTAGGAGGAAATAGGGTAGGGAAGTTTCGTCAATATTTGAATTTGATGATTACGATGATTTTAGGAGGTTTGTGGCATGGTGCCCATTTTAATTTTATTATTTGGGGTTTCATGCATGGCTTGGCTTTGGCGTTTGATAAAATGCGTTCATCCATT
>CAYWAV010000029.1:13250-22527 GCA_964456225.1 uncultured Chitinophaga sp.
ATAATGCTCGTTTTTATATGGATAATAATACAAGTAAAGCAAGCTGATCAGGTAATGCCTATTTATTTGCAGTTTTAGGGTTATAGGTCTTTTTATTTATCTTTGTTGAGATATGGAATACCTTGAACTTTTTAAAAAATTAGAAGAAAAGCAAGTTCGTTATTTGATTTGTGGTGGCTTGGCAGTGAATATTTATGGCATACCTAGAATGACTGCGGACATTGACTTACTGCTAGATTTTACAGAAGAAAATATTGATAAATTTGAGAATGCATTAAAAACATTAATGTATCAATCCAAAATTCCTGTTTCTTTAAAAACCTTTGTAAGCAAGGATGAGCGCCAAAGAGCAATAATGGATAAAAATTTAATTGCATATTCTTATTTTAATAGCCGCTCAAATTATATGAGTTTGGATGTATTGATTGATGTTCCAATTTTATTTGATGATTTATGGTGCAATAAACAAAATAGAGTAGTTGAAGGGATTTCAGTTAACTTGGTTTCGATAGAGAATTTAATTGACTTAAAGCAGTATGCTAATCGTAAACAGGATCAAGACGATATAATTTTACTATCAAAATTGATAAAAAGATGAAATCCAATATAAGTCCAAAATTAGAAAATGCCGACAAAGGCTTTCATTACACGGTTTCCGAGGAGCAAATAAAGGAACACCAGAAAAGAAGTGTCAAGGAAATATTTGAATGGCTTGAAAAAACAAGCAAATTCATCTATGAGATGCAAACACCCGAAGAACGTGAAAGAATGAGAAAAGCAAAGAATATTTAAAAGATTTTGTGATTTAAATACAAATTCCTATATTTGCAGTCCGAAATTAAAAAAAAGAACATATTTAATACAAAATACAATGTCAAGAGTTTGCGAAATCACAGGAAAAAAAGCGATTGTAGGTAATAAAGTATCTCACTCAAATACAAAAACGAAACGTAAGTTCAATGTGAATTTACAAACTAAGAAGTTCTATTTAGCCGCAGAGGATAAATGGATTACTATTCGTATTTCTACATCTGCTCTTAAAACAATCAACAAAAATGGTATTGTTGCTGTAGTGAAGAAAGCTAGAGCTGAAGGCCACTTGAAAAAGTAATTATTACACAAGCGGTATAAATTTATATAGGAAACGTTACTACTTTTGTAGTAACGTTTTTGTTTTAATGAAACTCGGCTTTTGAAGAAAGCCTTAGTTTCATTTATCCCGCTGAAGAGCGGGATCTCATTATAGTAAACGAATTATCATTAACTTATCGTTTGCTTTCCGCAAACTGTTAATCTTAAAAACCCCGATGAAAATCGGGGTCTCATTATTGCAAGGCATGATTATGAAATTACTTAAAACATTCTTTCTTCTTTGTCTGCCCTTATCTGGTTTCTCCCAAATCTACGATACGGATATGCTTTCGAAAGATTTCCATAAAGGAAGAAGAGAAGCGATCCGCAAATTTTTACCTAATAATACTTGTGCTGTTATTTTTGCTGGAGCCGAACGCCAACGGGCAAACGATACCAAATTTATTTACCACCAAGATCCTAATTTCTATTACTTAACAGGCTTGACCGAGCCCAACGCAATGCTTATCATCTTTAAAGAAGAACAAACTTTTTATGATAGCATCAAAACGAATGAGTTGATTTTTGTGCAGGATCGCGATGCTGCAAAGGAATCGTGGATAGGGAAAATTTTAGGAAAAGAGGGTGTAGCAACTAAATTAGGCTTTTCAACTGTTTTAATTAATAAGCAGTTCGCTGATTTTAAAATTGATTTTGAGAAACTAGACAAGGTATATCACCTAGAATTTAATGATGATGTAAGGGACGACAAAAACAATAAAGGCGATTTGTATAGCTTGATTAAGCATTTTCGTTCTAAAACCACTAATACAGCCGCGAATTGCGACAATATAACTTTGGCAGGCTGGTTGGCAACTTTGAGGGAAATAAAACAACCAGAAGAGCTTGTTTTGATGCGTAAAGCCATTGACATGACTTGCATGGCACATAACGAAATAATGAAAGCATTAGAGCCTGAAATGAAAGAATACCAGGCTCAGGCAGTGGTAGAATATATGTTTAAACACCAGGGCTCCGAATATGTTGGTTATCCTTCTATTGTTGGAGGCGGGGAAAACTCCTGCATTCTTCATTATGAAACCAATCGTAAAAAGTTGGTTGGATTGGATTTGCTAGTAATTGATGCTGGAGCCGAATATCATGGTTATACAGCCGATGTTACCCGTACTTTGCCAGTGGATGGAAAGTTCTCGGCACAGGAAAAAATCATTTATAATATTGTTTTAGAAGCTCAGGAAGCAGGAATTAAAGCTTGTGTTCCCGGTGCAGAGTTTAGGGCTGCACATAAAGCAGCAGTGGCGGTTATTCAAAAAGGCTTGCTGGACAATGGTATTATCAATAATTCCATCGACTTTTTAGAATATTTCTTTCATGGAACCTCACATTACTTGGGTTTGGATGTTCACGACCCCGGAAGCTACGGAAAACTGATACCTGGGAGCATTATTACAGTTGAACCCGGCATTTATATCCCTGCAGGCTCAAAATGTGATCCTATGTGGTGGAATATTGGCATTCGGATTGAGGATGATGTGCTTATTACCACAGGAGATCCAGAAGTATTATCGGCCAAATCACCCAAAAAAATTGAGGAAATAGAGGCTTTGATGAAGGAAGAAAGTCTTTTTAATAAGATAAAATAGTAAGAATAAGGTTGTTTTTGCGTCACACTGAACGTAGCCGAAGTGTTTGTAATGTCTGCTTTCAAAGATATTCATCTAAATATAGCGGTAAACACTCATAATTTCATTAAAAAACATTGTGGATTTGAATTTAAAATTTTACATTTGCACTCCAATTTTGAAAAACAAATAATACAATGGCAAAAAAAGGTAGCAGAATTCAGGTGATTATGGAATGTACTGAGCACAAAGACAGCGGTAAGCCGGGAACGTCTCGTTACATTACAACTAAGAACAAAAAGAACACCACCGAAAGATTAGAGTTGAAAAAATACAACCCTATCTTGAAGAAAGTAACTCTTCACAAAGAAATTAAATAATCTTGTTTTAAGCTTAGGCATAGTTCTTTCGAAGTTTTGACTTTTAACTTTAAAACTTTTAACTTATAAAACAATGGCTAAAAAGGTTGTCGCAACACTTAAATCTGGTAAAGGAAATAACTTTACAAAAGTGATTAAAATGGTAAAATCAGGAAAAACTGGTGCTTATTCTTTTAAAGAAGAAATTATTCACAATGATCACATTCAAGATTTTTTGAAAAATAAATAATCTTAATTGATTTGATATATATAAAGGCTTCTCCAAACAAGGGGAAGCTTTTATTGTTTAACCCCACAATGAAAAGGGAAGCAAACTTCGATAGGTCTGCCTCATCGCAGAATGCTCCCTGTAACGTCAGTCTGAGCGGAGTCGAGGACAAGTCTGTGATAATTTAATTTATAAATAGCATTAATAATTCATAAATTTTTAATGGGCATTTTTAATTTTTTTAGTAAAGAGAAAAAAGAGAGTCTTAATAAAGGTCTATTTGTTACCAAACAAAGTTTTTTCAGCAAAATCGCAAATGCGATTATGGGAAAAGCCACAATAGATGATGAAGTACTCGAAAATTTAGAAGAAATTTTAATGTCCTCTGATGTAGGTGTTGATACCTCTTTACGAATCATTGATAAAATTAAAGAACGCGTTTCTAAAGAAAGAAAAGTAGAAACGGAAAAACTGAATGATATATTAAGAGAAGTTATTGCAGAACTGTTGGTTTCAAACGGACAGGAAGATAAAGCGGATTTTGAAACGCCTGAAGGCAAAAAGCCTTACGTTATAATGGTAGTAGGAGTGAATGGCGTTGGAAAAACAACAACCATTGGAAAACTTTCTCATCAGTTTCGTAATGCAGGAAAAAAAGTGGTGATTGGTGCTGCAGATACGTTTCGTGCTGCAGCTGTCGACCAGATTAAAATTTGGGCTGAACGCACAGATGCAACATTGGTTTCTCAAGGAATGAATGCGGATCCTGCGTCTGTTGCTTTTGATACATTGACTTCTGCTGTTGCTAAAGGTGCTGATGTTGTTATTATTGATACAGCAGGTCGCTTGCACAACAAAATAAATTTAATGACAGAGCTTACCAAAATAAAAAATGTAATGAAGAAAATCATTCCAGATGCTCCTCACGAAGTTCTATTGGTATTGGATGGCTCAACTGGACAAAATGCAATTGAACAATGCAAACAATTTACAGCTGCTACAGATGTAAATGCATTGGCGATTACAAAGTTAGATGGAACAGCTAAAGGTGGTGTAGCTATTGGTATTTCCGACTCATTTAAAATTCCGGTAAAATATATTGGAGTAGGAGAAGGAATGGAAGACTTACAAGTATTCAACAAACATGAATTCGTTGATTCATTGTTTAAACAATAAAACTCAGTGAAAACTAAAACATTAAAAAAAAATAAAGTAAATGTTGTAACATTAGGTTGCTCTAAAAACATTGTGGATAGCGAAGTTTTGATGGGTCAATTAAAGGCAAATAATTTTGATGTGCATCACGAAAGTACAGATGATGATTCAAGTATTGTTATCATTAACACTTGCGGATTTATTGATAATGCAAAACAAGAAAGTATAGATACCATCATCCGTTATGCAAATGCAAAAACAGCCGGATTGGTTGATAAAGTATATGTTACGGGCTGTTTGAGTGAACGATACAAACCCGAATTACAAAAAGAAATTCCGAATGTTGATGGATATTTTGGCACACGTGAATTGCCTCGTTTATTAAAAACATTAAAAGCAGATTATAAACATGAATTGGTTGGTGAAAGATTATTAACTACTCCTCACCATTTTTCTTATTTCAAAATTTCTGAAGGCTGCGATAGACCTTGCTCTTTCTGCGCTATACCTTTGATGCGAGGGAATCATATTTCCAGACCTATTGAAGACTTAGTAAAAGAAGCAAAACATTTAGCGAAAAACGGAACGAAAGAATTGATGCTAATTGCTCAAGACTTAACCTATTACGGTTTGGATATTTATAAAAAACGTAATCTTTCCGAATTACTAAAACAACTTTCGGATGTGGATGGAATTGATTGGATTCGTTTGCATTATGCCTTTCCAGCTGGTTTTCCTATGGATGTATTGGATGTGATGAACGAAAGAAAAAATATATGTAACTATCTGGATATGCCTTTGCAACACATTAGCGATAATATGTTGAAGAGCATGAGAAGAGGAACAACCAAACAAAAAACAATTGATTTAGTAAATCAAATTCGTGATAAAGTCCCTGGAATAGCAATAAGAACAACACTAATTGCTGGTTATCCGGGAGAAACAAAAAAAGATCACGAGGAAATGTTGGAGTGGGTGGAGCAAAGTCGTTTCGAACGATTAGGAATTTTTGCTTATTCACATGAAGAAAACACGCATGCTTATTTGTTAAAAGATGACGTATCGGCAAAAACAAAACAAGCGCGTACCGAAGCTGTAATGGCTCTTCAAATGGGCATCTCTTATGATTTGAATCAAAAGAAAATTGGTAAAACCTATAAGGTTCTTTTCGATAAAAAAGAAGGCAATTATTTTATTGGTCGCACCGAATTCGACTCTCCCGAAGTAGATAACGAAGTATTAGTGAAGGCAGATAAAGACTATGTTCGTGTTGGTGATTTTGCAAACGTGAAAATTACATCTGCTGAAGATTATGATTTATATGGTGAAGTAGTCTAATCATCGATTTCTTTTTTTCTTTACTCTAAAATTAGTTACATTAGTTGTAGCATGAAGAAACTTGTAAAAATCAACCAAACAGATATTTATCCTACCATCATTATGGACAAGGAAAATGGTGTTTTTGAAATCAAAGGCGTTTCTCTTCCTTTGGATGGAAAAGACTTGTATCAGCCTGTATTGGATTTTTTAGACGAGTACGTTAAAAGCCCTAACAAGATTACTCTTTTTGTTTTCAACCTAAAATATTTTAATATTTCTTCTTCCAAAATGTATTTGTTTATGCTTTATAAATTAAAAGAACTTTATGATTCAGGTAAATCTGTAGTTGTAATATGGTCTTTTGATGATGAAGATATTCGCGAGGCAGGTGAAGACTTTGAACAGATGGTGGATATCCCTTTTCAATTCAAAGAAGTTTTTGAAGGTCGTTTGGTGATTTAAATTTTGCCTTCCAGCATTAAAATTTTAGCTTTCAAAACAGCCGCAACCGTTAAACTATCTGTAATTTCACCCTCTTCAACCATTTGGTACAATTCATTAAAATGAAGTTTTTTCACCTCTAGTTGCTCTGTATCTTCAGGTTGCGCTTCTCCAAAACTAAGTTCTTGAGCAATATATAATATACAAAACTCATCACTTGCCGAATTACTCAAATGCATCTCTAATATTTTTGTCCATTTAGTTGCTGTTATACCTGTTTCTTCAAGTAATTCACGTTTAGCTGATTCCAATGGTTCAATATCCCATTTTCCTCCTCCTTCGGGTATTTCCCATGAATATTGATTGATCGGATAACGATATTGTCCAACAATCCAAGTGTTATGGTCCTTGTCAAGTGCCAAAACGCCCAATGCCATGTTTTTAAAATTGATGACCGAATAGGTTCCTGGATTACCATTTGGATTTAACACATCGTGCTTTGTAAGCCCAATCCATGGTGAATCATAGACTTTTTCAGATGTTAATGTTTTCCACGGGTTGACGTCTTCGTTTTGCATAATTCGGTATGTTTTTCTACAAATTTAATCAATTCATAATTTATCTAATTATAAAATCGATTTCCTTACCTTTACAAAGCAATTATGACGCTTAAAAAACAGTATATTTCCTTTGAAGAAACAAAGCAGTTCTCAAAACTGTTTTTAGATTATATAAACGGAGAAACACAGCTCCGTAAGTTTTATTCGTATGCGCCTGAAATTGATTCCTTCAAAAAAGCAATGGAGGACAAAAACAAAGAAAACACTAACCGCACTTTATTGGTAGAGGTTCTCAAAACGCAATACTCCAAAATTGCTGATAGTTTGATCGTAACAGATAATATCAATCGGCTGCTAGAGAAAAACACCTATACCGTTTGTACGGGGCACCAATTATGCCTGTTTACAGGCCCGCTTTATTTTATCTATAAAATTATTTCGACAATTAATTTAGCCAAAGTCCTAAAGAAAAAATATCCGGATAGCAATTTTGTTCCAGTGTATTGGATGGCTTCAGAAGACCACGATTTTGAAGAAATTTCCTCCATCAACTTGTTTGGTAAAAAAGTAAAATGGAATTCAACGGAAAAAGGAGCCGTTGGGAAATTTAAAACAGAATCATTAAATACAGTGATTGATGAATTAAAACAGATTCTTGGTGAATCTGAAAATGCAAAAGAATTAATCCAATTATTTACTGATTCCTACTTAAAACATGTTACTATTTCGGATGCTACTCGTTATATGGTACATCAACTGTTTTCTAAAGATGGTTTAGTTATTCTGGATGCAGATGATGCAAAATTAAAAGCTTCATTTATTGACATTGTTAAAGATGATATTTCAAATAACACAAATTTTAAGATTGTAAATAGCACCATTTCTGAATTAGAAAAAATCGGACACAAAGCGCAAGTTAATCCGCGTGAAATTAATGTGTTCAAACTTTCGGATAATAGTCGAGTGCGAATAGAAACAGCTTCAGCTGAAACGTTAAGTTATAAAGCGGAAGAATATAGTCCAAATGTTTTATTGCGTCCATTGTTTCAGCAAAAAATATTGCCAAATTTAGCTTACATAGGCGGACCAGGAGAAATTGCTTATTGGTTAGAATACAAAAGAATGTTCGAACACCATAAGATTAATTTCCCAGTGCTAATGCCTCGAAATTTTGCATTGCTAAGCGATGAAAAGACTGAACAACAAATGCAAAGACTAAATTTATCAAAAGCAGATTTGTTCAAAGACATTGATCAATTAATAAAAGAATTTGTTAGCAAAAATGCCGACTCAGATGTTTCTCTTAAAGAGCAAGAAGATAAATTAACAATCCTGTTTAAAGAGTTAGCCGAAAAAGTGAACGCGGTTGATTCTACCTTAAAAGCAAGTGTTGAAGCAGAGTTTCAAAAAGCTTTGACAAGTTTGAAGAGCATAGAAAATAAATTAATGAAGTCGGAGAAGCAAAAACAGGAGGTAAATATCAATCAGATTAAAAAGTTGAAAGATAAATTTTTACCAGAAGGAGTGTTGCAAGAACGACACGATAATTTCGCTCCGTATTATTTGAAATCAGGAAAGGACTTTATTTTAGATTTAAAAGAAGCATTTGAGCCGTTTGAATATAAAATGTTGATATTAGAATAACAGTGAAAACAAAACAAGAGAAAACGTTATTGGAGCAAGGACTGGAATTACCTTTAATGGAGGAGTTTTATACCATTCAGGGTGAAGGGTTTCATTCAGGCAAACCTGCGTATTTTATTCGTGTGGGCGGTTGTGATGTTGGGTGTCATTGGTGTGACGTAAAAGAAAGTTGGGATGCCTCTTTGCATCCATTAACGAATGCAGATTTGATTGTAGGAAATGCAAGTAAATTTCCATGCAAAGCAGTTGTTGTTACAGGTGGCGAACCCAGCATGTACAACATGGATTATATCACAAAAAAATTCAAAGCAAAAGGTATTCAGACATTCATTGAAACATCAGGAGCTTATTTGTTGACCGGAATATGGGATTGGGTTTGTTTGTCGCCAAAGAAAACAAGCGAGCCTTTACCGGAGAATTTTGCAAAGGCTGATGAACTAAAAATCATCGTTCACAATAAAAATGATTTTGAATGGGCAGAAAAAAATGCACAACACGTTTCTGCTGATTGCAAGTTGTTTTTACAGCCTGAATGGAGTAAAAGTAAAGAAATGATGCCTCTGATTGTTGATTATGTAATGGCAAATCCTAAATGGAACGTATCCTTACAAACACATAAATACATGAATATTCCATAGTTGGAATGATTTTAGTAAGGTTGGGCTAAAGCCCAAGGTGGTTTTAATCATTTATTAGCCCCGAGCTAAAGCACGGGGCTAATAAAAAGGAATGACGATAATATTTTGAATAAAATCAAACTACATTAGCCCCGACCTTCAGGTCGTAATATAAAAAAAGGAAAAATCAAACTACATTAGCCCCGACCTTCAGGTCGTAATATAAAAAAAGGAAAAA
>CAYWAV010000029.1:22627-39509 GCA_964456225.1 uncultured Chitinophaga sp.
AAAATCAAACTACATTAGCCCCGACCTTCAGGTCGTAATATAAAAAAAGGAAAAATCAAACTACATTAGCCCCGACCTTCAGGTCGGGGAAATGGAATGAAATTATAATTGGGCTTTAGCCCAACCTAACTATGTCACATACAAGAATCCTATTGCACGTAATTTGGGCGACCAAGAATAGAAATCCATTAATTACAAAAGAATTAAAACCTCTTTTGTTGAATCATATTAAGAACAATAGTGTAAAAAAAGGTATTTTTATTGAATCAATGAATTGTGTCGAAGATCATATTCATTTGTTGATTTCTTTGAGTGCTGATCAAGCCATAGCAAAGGTTGTTATGCTTATTAAAGGTGAATCTTCTTTTTGGATAAACAAAGAAAAATTAATTCCTGTTAAATTCGAGTGGCAGTTTGATTATTTTGCTGTTTCTGTGAGTGAATCAATTGCAGAAAAAGTAAAAAAATACATTGCTAACCAAGAGGAACATCATAAGAAGAAAACTTTCATGGAAGAGTACACTGATTTTCTAAACGCTTATAAATTTGAAACTGTATAAGATTATGAAAAAACAATTTCTATTTTTTTGTTCGATTATTTTTCTGTTTTCTTGCAAAGCGCAAATGCCTCCAGGCGAATATACTTCTACTAATAAAAAGGCAATCTCTTCTTTTCAAAGCGCAGTAAAATTATTCCAGTCGGGAAAAGATGATGAATCTGAAAAGGAATTATTGAAAGCAATTGAGAAAGATCCGAATTTTATTGAACCACATTTATTGTATGCCGAAATTCTTCAAGTAAAACGCCAACCTGAAAAAGCGATTGAGGAATACGTAAAAGCCATATCCATCAATCCTACTTTTAATTTAGGAAACTTTTATAACATCGCTAATTTGGAAATTAGTATTGGTAGATATGAAGATGCTAAAAAAGATTACGAACGTTTTTTGAAAAAAGTACACATTAATCCAGATACAAAAGAAGATGCGGAGCGGAATTTAGCAAACTGCAATTTTGCTATCAATGCAATGAAAAATCCTGTCCCCTTTGATCTTAAGAATATGGGAGCATCTATTAATTCTTCTTTTGATGATTATTTCCCTGCTGTAACTGCAGATGAACAAACTATATTGTATACTAGAAATAACAGAAATGAAAAAAAAGATTTACAAGAAGATTTTTTAATTAGCAAAAAAGTAGATAATGTTTGGCAACCTTCGGTGCTTATCGGAAACGGAATCAATACGGAAGGTAATGAAGGCGCTCCTTGTTTGTCGGTTGATGGACAATTACTATTTTTTGTAGCATGCCAGGAAAACGCTGCGGGAGCATATGCAGGTGGAAGAAAGGGATTTGGAAGTTGTGATGTATTTTATACAGAAAAAGTTGGAGAGAAGTGGGCTACTCCATACAACATAGGAAGTTCAATCAATACAAATCATTATGAAACACAACCTTCTTTTTCTGCTGATGGTAAGTCGCTTTATTTCGTGAGTGGCCGTCCGGGTGGAATAGGGGAAACAGATATTTATGTTTCAACTTTAGATGTTAATGGAGTATGGAGCGCTCCAAGAAATCTTGGCCCCAACATTAATACTCCCGGTAAAGAAGAATCAGTATTTATTCACCCTGATGGAAAAACATTGTACTTTGGTTCAAACGGACATGTAGGAATGGGGAAATTGGACCTATATGTATCGCGCAAAGATGAAAAAGGACAGTGGAGAGCACCCATGAATCTTGGTTATCCTATTAATACTTATGGTGATGAAAATAGCATTCTGGTGGCAGCTTCAGGTAATGTGGCTTACTTAGCATCGAATAGGGCAGGCGGACAAGGTGGATTGGATTTGTATCAATTTGACCTTTATGAAGGCGCTCGTCCGGGAAAAGTTACGTATGCAAAAGGAAAAGTATACGATGTAAAAACAAAAAAACCTCTTGGTGCACATTTCGAATTGATTGATTTAGAAACAGGGCTGGTAATGATGGAATCAAATGCAAACACTGGAAATGGTGAGTTTTTAATGTGTTTGCCTATTGATAAAAATTATATGCTGAATGCATCCATTGATGGTTATTTATTTTTTTCTGAAAATTATGCATTGAAAGAACTGTCCGATCAAATGAAACCAATAGTGTTGGATGTGCCAATGCAACCAATAGAATTGGAAAACATAATGGAATTAAA
This sequence comes from uncultured Chitinophaga sp., assembly GCA_964456225.1. Classification (GTDB taxonomy): domain Bacteria; phylum Bacteroidota; class Bacteroidia; order 2-12-FULL-35-15; family 2-12-FULL-35-15; genus 2-12-FULL-35-15. The sequence continues at coordinate 24,820 of CAYWAV010000029.1, forward strand.
AAATGTGTTTTTCGAAACGGCAAAATTTGATTTGAAGCCACAATCAAAAGCGGAATTAGATAAAGTGGTTGGGTTCTTAAATAAAAATAAAACAATTTCTGGTGAGTTGAGCGGACACACAGATAATGTTGGAGATAAAAAAATGAACCAAGTGCTTTCACAAAATCGTGCAAAAGCGGTATACGATTATTTGGTGAAAAATGGAATTGACTCAAAACGATTGACTTATAAAGGTTATGGAGATACAAAACCCAAAGTATTGAATGATACAGATGAACACCGTCAAATGAACAGAAGAACGGAGTTTAAGGTGTTGGGCAAGTGATTTTTATACTCAAAATATTGTTATAAGGTCAGTTCGAGCGGAGTCGAGAACCCTGCAAATAATAATTAGTTTTATGTGCTTCTCGACTCCGCTCGAAGTGACATTTGAAGCCTCTTAGTTGATAATTTTGGTATAAAGTTTGTTGTTGTTTGAGAAAATAAAAACGCTCATGAAAAAACTCATCCTTCTTCTACTTCCAATCTCCATCCTTTTATTTTCTTTCATTAAACAAGATCCTCTTAAAAAGGAACAGCTAATTCAACCTCAGGAATTGGCCAATCAAATTAATAATCCCAAAGTAGCAAAACCTGTAATTTTCAATGTTGGGAATGTCGACCAGATTAAAGGGGCTATTCATATTGGTTCTGTGAGTGAAGCTGATGGAATGAAAAAGTTCAAATTTGAAGTGAGCAAAGTTTTCCCAGATAAAGTAGTGGTGGTTTATTGTGGCTGCTGCTCTTCCGACAATTGTCCCAATATTCGTCCCGCCATAAAATATTTAAACGATATGGGTTTTAAAAATGCGAAAGTGTTGAATATTCCTGTTGGGATAAAAGAAGATTGGGTGCAAAAAGGGTTTCCGGTGGAGTAGAAGGGTTATTTTCTTTTGGTACCAGTAATGGTTGAAGAAGATGGGCAACCCAAGCCTCCTCCTGTTACTGAAAAGTGCATTTTTGTTTTGTTGTCGCACTTTCCTTTATAGGATCCTCCTACAGATAAATTACCTTCTTTATCTATTAAAAAGAGATCGTAGTATGCAGGTTGACTAGCATCACGGACTACTTTTATCATATCCTCTTTTTCGTGTTCAATTCTTCCAGAAGTGTATATTACTCCTGAATTTGAAGGAGGAGTTGAGGACATACAGTAATAAGACCATGAATTCACAAAATCATAATCGCCAATATATTTGGTTCTATAATCAAAAGGATTTTTTTTGCATCCTACATTTAAAAGGATGAAAAAAGCAAAAATAATTTGGAATTTTTTATTCATTTTATAGTGCATGTACACATATCAAATATAAAAAATTAAAAGCAATTTACAAAAACTCCTCCAACACACCCAAGCCTTGTCGTAATATTTCAAATTCACCTTCGCTACAATCAACAATGGTGGAAGCTTCATTGTTGCCATAGCCTCCAGCAATCACTATATCAACAATGTTTTTATACTTCTCATGAATTAATTCAGGATCGGTGGTATATTCAATTATTTCATCATCATCGTGAACCGATGTGCTCATGATTGGATTTCCTAATTGTTTCACAATCTCCAAGCAAATAGCATTATCCGGGATACGAATTCCTACTGTCTTTTTTTTACTCCTAAATAGTTTTGGAACATTGTTGTTGGCTTCCAAAATAAAAGTAAAAGGACCCGGCAATGCCTTTTTCATTACTTTATAAGTAGCTGTACTAATGGGTTTGGTGAAATCAGCAAGATGGCTTAAGTCGGAACACACAAAAGAAAAATTTGCTTTTTCAGGATCAATACCTTTGATCTTGCAAACACGTTCAACAGCTCTTTGTTTGTTGATATCACAACCAATTCCATAAACTGTATCCGTTGGATAAATCACTACACCGCCATCGCGCAAGCAAGTTACTACTTGTGCGATCTCATCGTAATTTGGTTTTTCTGGATTTATTCTTAGAAGCATATTAATTTACTTTGAGTTTGTAAAGAGTATTCTTGCGATTTAGATGATTCACCGTATACATCACATCATTTGAAAAATGAAAGCGCGTTTTTAAACTGCCCAAGGCATCAATTTTTGCAATCGTTTGTTTGCTCATATTTCCTGCTGGACCAATAGAAACTTCCACCAGATTCTCATTTTCTGTAAAGTAAATTCTCAAAGGATTTTTTTTTGATAGAGTTTTAAACGGAAGAATGGAAGAGAGGCTTTCTGCATTTATTATTTCTATCTGCCTCTTAGGAACCGCTACATTCCACTCTATGTTTCCTTTGCTATTCATGCTCACTACCGTTAAATCTTCAAATGCGTTCCTGGTTATTTCTGTCTCATCTTGTACATCATTTGAATTACGATATATTGGATCTGCATTGTAAGACTCGAAAATTACTTTAAATTTTCCATCATTTGTGCGATTGATTTCCCGTAAAAAAATATCATCTGCGTTTATCTTAATCAGGTCTCCGCTTGTTTCTCCATAGTTGGGCAATGTGTCGTAAATTGTAACAGCGTAAACCCCAAAGTAAGTGTCGAAAAAAGTTCCTACAATCTTGAAGTTTTTTCCATCGGGAGAAAAGAATTTACCATCCTTCATGCTTTTTCCAACCATATTCGGACAAACAATATATGGTTTTGAAATGCTGTCTTTATAGATAAGTACTTCGTAGTTACTGCCAAACGTGCTCTTTAGAGGATCTGTTTTTAGAAGTACGTACAGTTGACCATTGTTGTTGATTGCATAATCTTCAACTTTATTTCTAAAAGTGACTTTTCGTTCCCAAATTTTTTCCAAGTTTCTATCGAGAATATGAAATTGAACTCTTTCACTATCGGAAACAATTTCAAGTTCAGAATGTTTAAGCATCTCATTTTCTTTAAAGCTTGCCAAGTCAGCGTATGAATAAGCAAATAAATATTTTGAAGAATCCGGAGACGGTTTTTCTATATGTACATCTTTGTAATAGCAATTGATGGTATTTGGTATGGTTCTGTTTTGGGGATGCATGTTTGGAATTTTGTTGATTGTACCTCTTGCCAAAGGCTGATTACGAAAGATTGTTTGCATCGTTCCGCTGAATGTTACTCCGTAAGGATCAAACTCAATTACATAATAAGAGTAGAGGTAGTCGGTTTTGTCCATCGTGCGAAACGCCATAAAAAATTTATCTTTAAGCTGAATAATGCCTCCTAAATTTTTCGAATTAGCAAGTTGATAAACCAATACGGTACTTTTGATACTTATCGGACTTAGATTTTTGTCGTAACGCTGAAACGTAAATTCATTGTTATCGTTGGTGTTGATGATAACAGTGGATTGATCTTTTAAAGTGATCATGCCAACAAACACATCATTTTTAAGCAGTGTAGAATGAATAGATTTAATAATTTTCGGTCCTTTTGCTTGTGAAAAGGAGGAGAGATGATAGAGTAAGGCAAGTAGAATTAAAAACGATTTTTTCATTTTGATAATTCTAAATAAGGGTAGAAAAAATAAAAAGCAAGCATATTGTTTTCATGTGAATGCTTGTTAGAAAAAAATCCCTCTCCAAAAGGAGAGGGATTGGGTGAGGTTTTATTTTTTAGCGTCAGCCAAAAATTGCGCTAAACCACTATCCGTTAAAGGATGTTTTAATAAAGCTGTAATTGCACTAAGCGGACAAGTTACAACGTCAGCACCAATTTGAGCGCAGTTAATTATGTGCATTGGATGACGAACAGATGCTGCTAAAATTTCTGTTTCGTAACCGTAGTTATCATAGATTAAACGAATGTCTTCAATCAAACGCAAGCCATCTGTGGAGACATCATCCAATCTTCCGATAAACGGAGAAACATAACTAGCTCCTGCTTTCGCTGCTAACAATGCTTGTCCAGCAGAAAACACCAATGTACAATTTGTGCGGATTTTCTTTTTTGAAAAATATTTGATTGCTTTAACGCCATCTTTAATCATTGGGATTTTTACAACAATTTGTTTGTGAAGTTTTGCCAATGCTTCGCCTTCCTTTACCATTCCAGCGAAATCGGTAGAAATAACTTCAGCACTAACATCACCGGTCACAATTTTGCAGATGTCTACATAATGTTTTAAGATGTTTTTTTCTCCTTTGATTCCTTCTTTCGCCATTAACGATGGGTTTGTAGTAACACCATCTAAAACTCCTAAGTCTTGTGCTTCTTTAATTTGTGCAAGGTTTGCTGTATCGATAAAAAATTTCATATATTAAGTTGATTAGGTTAAATAAGTTAAATGGGTTAATTAGTTTTGTTAAAGACAAAAGTAAAAAGTAAAGCAATCAAAAAATTGAATGTGGAAAAGTCTTAATAAGTAGATTAGAAACCACAGATTCGTATAGATTCGTTATCTGTATAAGGAAAAAAAGAAGGGGTAAGCTACCTCTAGCACAGCGCTCAACCTGATACCTTTGCTTGCTTCCGCACCTGGAGGGTTAAAGGGAGCTGCTTGTAAAGGACTTACCCCAGCGCGAAAGTACGAATTTTTTTCAATTTGAAAAGGAAATTTATTTTTAGAACGTCATTGCGAGTCATGGCCCGAGCATCGGGACAGGATGTGGCAATCTCTACCATAAGCGTAATTCTAGTCCTCATCGTGAGAGATTGCCACCCCGAGGACTCGGGGCGAAAATGCAGGACCTGCCTACCGCATGTCAGGCTCGCAATGACGCTACGAATAGATTTTTGTTTATTGTCTACTGCCAACTGCCTACTTCTCTTCGCCTGTTAAAAAAATGTAACACAATCGTATGAATTCGCATTTTGTCTATATATTTGCCAAGTATGAACATTTCCATCGTAATACCTTTATATAACGAAGAAGAATCCTTACCCGAATTGTGTGAATGGATTGAAAAGGTAATGACTACTTTTTCATATTCCTATGAGATTATCTTAATTGACGATGGCTCCAGAGATAAATCCTGGAATGTGATCGAGACTCTTTCCGCAAAAAATCAGAATATCAGAGGTATTAAATTCCGAAGAAATTATGGTAAATCAGCTGCATTAAATGTTGGTTTTGAAGCCGTACAAGGAGATGTAGTTATCACAATGGATGCGGATTTGCAGGATTCACCGGACGAAATACCTGAATTGTATAAAATGATTGCTGTAGACGGATTAGATCTGGTTTCAGGTTGGAAACAAAAGCGTTACGATCCTATTTCAAAAACAATCCCAACTAAATTATTCAATTGGGCTACCCGAAAAGCCAGTGGAATCAATAATTTACACGATTTTAACTGTGGATTAAAAGCTTATAGCAAAGATGTTGTGAAAAACATTGAAGTGTATGGAGAAATGCACCGTTATATTCCTGTTATCGCAAAGTGGGCGGGCTTTACAAAGATAGAAGAGAAGATTGTTCAACACCGCGAACGTAAATATGGTGTTACAAAATTTGGTCTAGAACGCTTTATCAATGGTTTTTTAGACTTAATGTCCATCACTTTTGTGTCTAAATTCGGAAAACGCCCAATGCACATTTTCGGTTTCTGGGGAACGCTTTCGTTTGTTATGGGTGGCGGACTTTCCCTATATCTGATTATTGAAAAAGTCTATAAATCCGCTTATGCTATTCCAACCCGTGATGTAACTGACAAACCTTTGTTTTATTTGGCTTTGGTTGCCATGATTATTGGAACTCAATTATTCCTTGCAGGCTTTCTCGGAGAGCTTATTTCACGTAGTTCCAGTGATAGAAACAAGTATCAAATAGAAAAACGCCTTTAAACAAAGGTTAATTTTCCTACAAGTTTCGCTTAACCCCTTTATTTATTGGTTAAAATGTTTTGTTTTGCTGACGAAATATGTCTATTTTCGCATCCCATATTTTTTAAAAGGGTAATGCTACTCCATATTATGAAAAACAACGTAATAAAAGGTTTTTTGACACATTTTTTCTGTGTGATTGCTTTTTATTCATTTTCACAAACTGCCTACAATAAAGATTCGCTAATTAGTTCGAAAATAGCTGATTTAACAAGCTTTTGGAAAAAATATAACGATGTTTCGAGTGCTCGCCCAGTTTACGAAAGCTATGCGGTTATCCCTGAACTGTACGCTATTAGAGCAAACGACTCCGTAACAATTGCAGATTATCAAAAGAAAGTTAACGATGCTAAAATTGCTCGACTGAAGCAGGATATTGGTTTGGATGGGACGGCAAGTTATTTAGAAAATTTTAACCCCGGTTTTGGTTCGGACGATAATTTGATTTACAACAGACGTTTTCAGGCTGGAGTGGATTGGAATATATTGTCGGATGGCATTATCAGCAATCGCTACAAACAACAGATTTTAAAAAATGAAACGGCAATTCAGTCTTTAAAACCAAAAACAAAAATAGCGGGAGACGAATACATTGCTATTTCTCATAAAATAATTTATGCTTTTAACATTCATAAAATAAAATTATTAGAAAAACGTCAGCAAATCATTAATGATAAGATTACGATTGCCAACGAATTGTATTTGCTAAAACATTTACCACGTATCGAATTGTTGAACATTATGCAGCAGCAAGTGGATATTGGAAGCATGAATCAAATTTATCAAAGTTATAACGATCAGTTGGCTATGCAGCTTGATCCGAATACACTTCCTAAAAATGTATTGCCTTTGTTTGATGTGGATATTTCTAAAACATTTTCTTTTAGCGAGAACAAAGCCGCCAACGATAGCATTTTGAAGTTGCAAATTCAAAATCTGGAGTTGTCGAATAAACCTTTGAGTGACATCCGCTTGAATACTCAATTGCGTTATAACTATTACGACTTAGTAAGTAATTCAGTAGCCAGCAGAAGCTTTTTGTCGGCAGGAATAGGCTTGTCTGTTCCAATTCCATTAGGAGTAAAAGCTAATAAGAATGTTGTTACTGCTCAAGCAAAATTATTGGAGTATCAACAAAAAGAATTGGCAACTTCTACTGAAACAGATTTATTGAATTCGTTTTATGAATTCAGATACAAGCTAAAACAGTACAATAATTTTTTTGAAAAACGTAAACGCTACGAAGAGTTGATTCGTGTGGAAAGAGTAAAACAAAAATTTGGCGATTTTGAGTTTAATCCGCTTGCGGCTTTAAATTTATTGGACGAAGTTTTATCGGTTGATATTGAATTGCTTGACTTGCAGCAAGAAATGTATTTGCAACTTTTAGATATCAATGCAAAGATTCCAGGCTCAGAAGTAGCAACTTTTATTCAACCTTATAAAGTAGATACTTTAAAAATTGTTCACGAAAAAACCAACAAAGCTTTATATATCTGGTCAGAAGCACAAACCAAATACACTCCTGAATTCATTGAAGAATATGTTCGTTTGAATAAAATCTCTACAGCTATTATTTCTTTGCGAAAAGATCAAGCGAACAAACAGGAAGCAATTAATTTGTTTACGAAATTAAATTCAAAAGGCATTCAATCAGAATTGTTGGTTGGAAACAATAAACTGCTTTCAGCAAAAGACCCGACTACTTATTTGGATTCAATAACAAATGGAATTGATTTGAAACTAGTCTCCGCAATTCACTTAGATGTTGAGCCACATGTATTGGGCGATTATGAAACCAACAAAGACAAATACTTAAATCAATATGTGGAGTTGTTGAAAAAAGCTAAAGTGTATTGTACTCAGAAAGGCCTGAAATTAACGGTTTCTATTCCTGTATTTTATCCGGAAACAATTTTGAAAGAAATATATGCTCAATCGGATTTGGTTTATTTGATGGCTTACGAACATCCCAATGCTGAATTTATTATTAGAAAAACAAAAGAGGAATTTGGATTTGATGCTTCAAAAACGATTATTGCTTTAAGAGCAAAAGATTTTAAGAACAGAACGGAATGCGAGAAATTAATTAATGAATTGAGTACAACTTTGAATACTTCTAAGTTTGCATTGCACGATTTAGAAACGTTTGTAAAGTTGGATGAGTTAAGCGTTATACAAGAAAAATAATTAAACAAAAAAGTTTTGAAAAGTGTAGATTTTAAACGTAAGGATTCTGTAATTCGTGTGGTAAACGAAGAGTTTAAGAAACCTAAAAGAAATTGGGATAGGGTAATTTATATCGTATTTCTTTCTTTGGTAGCCTTTTTTATTGGCTATTATGCAATCAGTAAGATATTTTTTATTAAAGCGGATGGACAAGTGCTTTTTGAAAATGTGAGCATTCGTTTAACGGATGATTGTAGGCTTCTTGCTTATCAAAGAGATGAAGGAGATACCGTAAAAGTTGGAGATTCTTTATTTACATACACTTTGGATAAAGATAATTTGTGGGGAAACATGGCTCTTAATGGCAATGTTAATGCAACAAGCTATGATAACGAATGGGATTGGGTAGAAAAAGAGAAGTATGCGTTGATGAAAAAAGTGGCACTAAACAAAATTGATATAACTGAGTCTACGGCTCTCATCGGGAGTTATAAAAGTGAAATTCAACGTTTGCAAAATGAAATTGTTTTGGATGTATTACCGAAAAATCGTTTGGATTATGTTCAAAATGAAATTTTACGATTGAACACAGCCATAGCAAAACTTTCTAGTGAGAATAATCAACTGTACGGATTATTGAAACAGTTGAATAGCATGGTGAAAACAGCTCGTGTGAAGAGCACTAAAACAGCATCTATTGGTGGTGGTGGAAACGGTGATGCTGATGAAAATGGAATTCGTGTTTTTTATTCTCCAATAGATGGAACAGTAACCCGTATTTATACTCGTCAGTTTGAAGTTGCTTTAAAATCAGAACAAATAATGGCCATTCACAAAAATACACCCATGTATGTGAAAGGATTTTTTGAGCAAGCGGATTTAAATTATTTCCATGAAGGGGATTTGGTGAACATTGAATTTCCTGATGGAACCGACAGTAAAGGAATTATAAAACGATTCTATTATTCAACGTATCCTTTGCCTGATGAATTTCAAAAGCGTTATGAGCCTACAACCAGAACAATTGCTGCTGATATTTATCCTGTGAATGATAATGAATATGAACATTGGAGAGCATTTTTCAAAATGGGTGTTTCTGTTACAAAGTTTAAATACTAAAACTAGAATTTAAAATGAAATTTGAGAAAATAGAAATAGTTGACAATAAAATTGAATACGAAAATTTATTGTTTTATACTGTAGACAGTAGTTCTAGCTTAAAAATTGAACATTTAATGGGTTACGATGCATTAATTTTGGATGCACGTGACCACGATTTTGCTAGATACATCATAAAAAAAATTCGTACACACTACAATCCTGAATTCTATTTAAAGCCTATATTCTTAATCAACTACAAAGAATCAAAAGATCCGTTTTTAAATTATCTACACGATGGATTAGTTTATTCTTACGATCAGATTAAAGAAATTGCAGAAGTAGTAAAACAAATATTTTTCAAGACCACTCAATTAGATTATCAATTGATTCCATCGTTTGAAGCACAAACAATGAAAAAGGTTTTGAACTACATGTATACACGTGAACTTAGAACATTAAAGCCTTACGTTGATTTAAATTCTATCATCGGATATTCGTTTCCGGAAATATCTGTTCACTTCGATGATGCTGAAGAGTCACAGGTCTTAGAAATTTTTGAATGGGCAGAACGTGAAGGCTTGATTTGGCCCGATTTTCACGAAAGAATATATCTGTGCAATCAATGCAGCAGTGGCTTTTTAAGCTACCGTGAAGTATGCCCGCATTGCAATTCTTCAAATTCTAAATCAGAAGATTTGGTTCACCATTTCCCTTGTGCTTTTATTGGACCGATTTCCGACTTCAAAAATCCAATTGACAATACCCTGACTTGTCCGAAATGTAACAAAGGACTTCGTCACATTGGTGTAGATTACGATAAACCATCTATCATCCATCATTGCAATAGTTGCGATAATAATTTTCAGGATTTCTTTGTGAAAGCAAAATGCATTTCTTGTACGCAAGATATTGAAGTGCAGTATTTAATCCCTAAGTCGATTAACATTTATAAATTGACGAAAAAGGGTAGAGCAGCAGCAACAAACGGATTCTTGTCGTCCGGACAAGAGATTGAAGATATTTTTGGAACAATCAATATGGCAACATTTAAAATTATGTTGCATTATGAATTGGAGCGCGTGAAAGCAAATCCCTCTCAAAAAACGAGTATCGCTTTAATCAATTTGGAAAACATATTTGAGTTGTATAATAAAATTGGAAAAAAGGCCGAAAAAACCTTATTGGAAGATTTAGTGAATATGATTCGTGAAAACATTAAGCCGGCTGATTTTATTGCATTTGAGAACTCATCTACCTTGTATTTAGGATTAATGAATACCGATTCGATGCAAGCAGAACAGCAGCTAAATAACTTGAGCATCCTTATTGAAAAAGTACTGAAAACTAATTTTAATGGTTTTGATGTCAAGGTCCTTAACAAAGGAAAAATTTTACATCCACACTCCAAAGCAGAAATACAATTGCAGGAATTAACAAAAGACCTATTTGATTAATGTTAATGCGCTTTATAGATGAGTTTTACAACTACGCAACTTCGGTTGATGCTGCAAAACTTTTCCGTATGTTCTGGTTTTTCTTCGTCTTCGAATTTTTTCGTTTCTTCTTAATTGAAATCACAACACTTGTGTTGTGGCGATTTACCAGTTTCTTTCGTAAAACAAGAATAGCAGATGCACGTTTAACGTTGTTGGAAAAACAACCATTCGTCTCCGTAATTGTGCCCGGCAAAAATGAAGGCCAACACATTTATAAATTAGCCAATTCACTCAGAGAGCAAACGTACCAAAGTTTTGAGCTCATTGTTATTGATGATGGCTCGGATGATGAAACGCCTGAAATTTGCCGTAGTCTTAAAAAAAGTGGATATATAGATGCATACTACCGAAATGACGTAAGAGGAGGGAAGGCTTCTGCGGCTAATTTAGGTTTGCGTTATTCACGCGGACAATACATCATTCACCTGGATGCCGATTGTTCTTACGACAGAGATGCAATTGAAAACATCCTAGTTCCGTTTTATTACGATTTAAATATCGGAGCGATTGGTGGCAATGTGCAAGTTAGAAATTACAAAGAAAGTTTGTGTACAACTTTGCAAGCCATCGAATACATGGATACGATTTCTGTTGGAAGAATTGCATCCAGCGAATTGGGTATTTATCGTGTTATTTCTGGTGCATTTGGCGCATTTAAAAAAGAAGCTCTTGACCGTTTAGGTGGTTGGGACATTGGTCCAGGTTTAGATGGCGATATCACTGTGAAAATTCGAAAGTTGGGTTACAAAATTCACTTTGAACCTTCTGCAGTTTGTCAAACAAGTGTTCCCAATACCTTTAAAAAGCTTGTCAAACAAAGGTTGCGTTGGGACAAATCATTGATTCGTTTCCGTTTGCGAAAACACCGTGATGTTTTTTATCCAAACGATTCTTTTAGATGGTCCAACTTCATTTCATTTGTGGAGAACATCACATACAATTTAATTTTGAACGTGAAGTGGTATTTTTATATTGCTGATATGATTATTAATTTTGGTTCACAATTATTTTTTATTCTTCCAATGAATATTTTGTTGTACACAGCAAATAATATTTTAAAATTCTTAGTTTTTTCTCCTTTCCGTGATCGTAAAAATGAAACGGTTTCTTACTTTATGATTTATCTTCCACTAATGGTATTTTATTTTGGATACTTTTTAAGGGTTGTTAGAACAATCGCCTATATTCAGGAGACCTTCTTTAAAGCCTCATATAAGGACGCTTGGAATCCGGCAAAATCATCTCGTCACGCTAAAGCGTTGAAATTGTAAGATTGTTTCTAATTGTGATTTTTATTCGTAAATTAGTTGCTGGATTCAATGCTCCAGCATTATGCAGCTAAATAAAAAGATACTCCCTTTTATTTTTTTATGTTTGTCTTTCTCTATTAAAGCACAGGTACTAATAATGCCTTCGCTTTCTTATACAGCAGGTTATTATTCTGATTCTATTTTTGTTGCTGTATCGTCTCCAGATGTTGGTGTTACTTTGCATTATACTTTGAATGGAAATGAACCGACTAATTCTTCTCCCATGTATGCTAGTCCTGTTCTTGTTAAAAGTAGGGTAGGACAGACTAATTCCTATTCATTAATTCCAACTAATCCAAGTTTCAATTATCCCACAGTTGGTTACGATACTTCCAGAGCAGATTCTAGAGGTTGGCTTCCCCCGTATAGCGAAGTTTATAAATCAACGGTCTTAAAAGTAAAAGCTTTTAAAACAGGGTTTACTCCTAGTAAAACTGCCGTGGCAACTTATTTTATTGACGCGATGCTGAGCAGTCGTTATTCAATGCCTGTTATTTCAATTAGTACTGATAGTGTTAATTTCTTTTCAGATACTACAGGTATCTATGTTTATGGGCTTGATACGGCTGAAGGTGGAAACTATTCTGTTGAAGGACAAGAAAGAATGGTAAATATTCAATTATTTGGTACAGATGGAAGTTTGAAGATCTCACAATATTGCGGAGCTAGAAACCATGGTGGTGGCGGAAGACACGCTCCTCAAAAATCGTTGCGCTTTGTTGCTAGAAGTTCTTATGACAAAGACTCGTTCGGTTACCAATTGTTTGCTGATAAAACGACTAGCGAGTTCAAAAGTTTTTTATTGAGAAGTGGTGGTCATCGTCCGGATTGCTTTCCTAGGGATGATCTTGCGGGACAAATTGTCAAGAACATGAATTATGAAGTTCAACATTCAACGCATGTTATTGCCTTTGTAAATGGAGAATATTGGGGAGTACAAGCCATCAAAGATCTTTTTGATGAAAATTATTTGGCAAATAAATACCTGATTAACAAAGGTGATGTTGCCATATTGGAGCTAGGAAGCAGCGTGGATGATGGTTTGCCAACAGACAATATTCATTATTTAAACATGCGCGATTTTGCAGTGAATAACGATATGACTGTTGCATCCAACTATCAATACATAAAAACTCAAATGGATGTAGATAACTATATTGATTATATCTCATCTGAAATATATTTTGGTAATGGCGATTGGCCAAACAATAATATTAAATATTGGAGATACCGAACAATATCGTATAATCCAAATGCAGGAATAAATCGTGATGGACGCTGGCGTTGGATGCTATATGATCTTGATGCTGGTTTTGGAGGAGATTGTTCTGGCATTTATCCTAGCTACAATGCTTTGAGTGCAGCAATTTCAACAACCGGTGGATTGTCAACATTGCTATTAAGAGCATTGATGGTTAATCCGGATTTTAAAAATCAATTTGTAAATAGACTTGCAGATCTTTTAAATACAGAATTTCTTCCTTCCAGAGTAATTGGTATTGCAAGTAATTTGAATGTAGCAATAAGCCCTGAAATGACCGAACATGTTACTCGTTGGAGATATCCATCTGTTGCTACAGATCTTGCTACTAGAGCTGCAGAAGTCCCATCTGTCACAAAATGGAATACTATTAATACCGACTTGTTAGATTTTTTTAATAAGCGCCCGGGTAAAGTTCGCAAGCAGTACATGACAAATTTTGTTTTGACAGATACCGTAAATGTTACAGTAAACGTATCCGATACATTGGCTGGAAGAGTAAAAATTAGTACTTTGATTATTGATGAAAATACTATTGGAATTACAGGTTTGCCTTATCCTTGGACTGGAAAGTATTTTACTTCTATTCCCGTTCCATTGAAGGCACTTGTTCGCCCAGGATATAAATTTGTAAATTGGCTAAATACCTCCATCACCAATCCTGATACCGTTGTTTATTTAACTTCCGATTCCTCTTTTACTGCTGTGTTTACTGTGGATACAGCATTTAAACCTGTTCATTATTTATACTTAAATGAATTGTCTGCAAAAAACACGAATATTTATGATGAATACGGTGATAAAGATGATTGGTTTGAAATTTATAATCCCAATAATTTTGCTGTTGATATTGATGGATATTATGTAACAGATTCCTTAGCAAATAAAACAAAATATCGTTTTTCTAGTGGCCATACTAAAACAGTTATTCCTGCAAAGGGATTTCTTTTACTTTGGGCAGACCAGCAAGTGGAGCAAGGTGTGGCTCACACAAATTTTAAATTATCATCAGCAGGAGAAGCGCTAGCACTCATTTTACCTGATGGTAAAACCACAGTTGATTCAGTTATTTTTACTGCTCAAACACCAAACTATTCCTGGGGGCGACAAGTAGATGGAGATTCTACGTGGATTAATTTTACGTCTCCAACTCCCGGAAAATCAAACAATGAAATTTTTACCATTGACGAAACACAACCTTTAAATGTGTATCCTAATCCAGCAAAAAATACAGATAAATTATTCTTCAATAAACCTATTACATTTAATTTATACAATGCATTAGGACAAAAAATCATGGAAGCTGATAAAGTAATGTTTATTAGTATATCAGGAATCCAGCCAGGTGTCTACTTTATACAGACTAACAAAGGAGAAACAGTAAAATGGGTGAGGTTGTAATCTATTTGTAAATCAGAAAAATAGTAGGGCGTTTTGCAATTTCTGGCAATTGCTTTTTCGAATCAAAAATTGTTTTTGTTTTTAATAAATCCAGTTGGAAGAATCGCTTCCAATGCATTAAGAAATCAATAATAGGATT
>CAYWAV010000030.1:0-1624 GCA_964456225.1 uncultured Chitinophaga sp.
GAAGTAAAAATGATAAATTTGTTTGATTGGAAATGCTTGAGGTTTTGAAAATTCCAGAATAGCAATCATTCCATTTTTGTTTAACACCCGATAAATATCGTTGATGCCCTTTTCCAGATTTTCGAAATTACGAACTCCGAAACCAACTGTAATGGCATCAAATGAGTTATCTGCAAAAGGCAAATTTTCAGAATCACCTAATTTTAATTCAATTTTATTTTGTAATCCTAGTTTGTTTATTTTCTCCACTCCAATCTTTAACATGCCTTCTGAAATATCTACTCCAACTACTTTGTCGGGAGATAATTTCATTGCTTCGATTGCAAAATCACCTGTTCCAGTAGCAATGTCTAAAATGTTTTTCGGTTTTACTTCTTTTAATAAATTCACAGCCTTTCTTCTCCAACCTTTGTGAATGCCCATTGAAAGCAGTTGATTCAGAAAATCATATTTCGGAGCAATGTTGTTGAACATGGTAGCAACCTGTTCTTTTTTGCTAGTCGTTTGATCTTTATATGGTGTTACTGTTTGGTTCATTGGTTCACTAGTTCATTGGTTTATTAGTCGTATTTCCCGTTCTATGTTTTCTAAAATTAGAATTTTAGTTTTAGGGCCTCGGCTAATAGTTGTTTCTTATCAATTGGTACAACGCCTACTTTTTCACAAACGAGTCCGCCTGCTAAATTTGCTAAAGTAGCAGTGGTAATGGGAGAAAGCTTTGCTGCCAAACAAAGTGCAGCTACACTCACTACTGTATCTCCGGCTCCGGAAACATCAGAGATGTTGCGAATGTGAGCTGGAACCAATGCTTTTATTTTTGAGCTATGGGTATACACTCCTTTTTCAGAAAGTGTAATCAAAGCCGTATCAATATTTTGTTGTTTGATGAATCCACTCACCACTTTTTCAAGTTCTTTGATGTTGTTGTGATTGAAATCGATTTTTAAGCCTTCTTTCAATTCTTTTAAATTGGGTTTGAATAAAGTCACACCGGTGTACGACATGAAATTTTTCCTCTTTGGATCTACAACCGTTGGAATGCCTTTTTGTTTTGCTAAAGCAACAATAGTTTTTATTAATTCTGCATTGATTGCTCCTTTGTCGTAATCTTCAAAAATAATGACATCAATCTTTTCGGAGCTGATGAGTTTTTTAATTTCAGCAGAAAGCGATTGTACTTCTTTGTTATCGATGCTGCTTTCAATTTCTTCATCCACACGCAACATTTGGTGGTTGCTGCTGATGACACGTGTTTTAATTGTGGTGATGCGTTTTTTACTTTTTAAAATTCCTTTTGAAGAAAGTTTATTTTCTTTCAATAGTTCCAAAAATATTTTGGCTCCATCATCATCACCAATCACCGAGCAAAGAACAGGATTTGCTCCCATGGCCTGAATGTTTAATGCAACGTTAGCAGCACCTCCCAAACGGTTTTCTTTTTTGTTTACAGTAACAATAGGAACAGGTGCTTCTGGAGAAATACGGTTTACATTTCCCCACATGTATGCATCCACCATCACATCACCGATGATGAGGACATTTAGTTTGTTAAAGGACTTAAAGACCTCACCCCAGCCCTCTCCAAAGGCGAGGGAGTTGATGTCCGAATTTTTTATTTTTTTTG
>CAYWAV010000030.1:1724-4594 GCA_964456225.1 uncultured Chitinophaga sp.
TTGCAAGCGCTTCTTTCATTCTTTTTACTGCTTCTATTAATTTATCTTCAGAAGTGGCATAAGACCTCGCCCCAGCCCTCTCCAAAGGCGAGGGAGTTGATGTCCGAATTTTTTATTTTTTTTGATTTCATGTTTTGATCTCGCTATTTCTTTAATTTGAATGGTAAAGAGATGTTGAGCTATTTTAATTTTGCAAGCGCTTCTTTCATTCTTTTTACTGCTTCTATTAATTTATCTTCAGAAGTAGCATAAGAAAAACGGATGCAGTTATCATCCCCAAACGCATCACCTGAAACCAAAGCCACATTTCCTTCTTCAAGGATGAACATGCTTAAGTCGTTTGAGTTTTTGATGTGATAGCTTTCAAATGATTTTCCGAAGAAAGAGGAGATATTTGGGAAAATATAAAAAGCTCCATCAGGCATATTGGTTTTCATTCCTGGAATTTCTTTCATAAGATTTAGAACCAAATCTCTACGTTTCTTAAATGCATCACACATGTATGTCATCAAAGAAGGATCTGCTTTGACGGCTTCCAAAGAAGCCATTTGAGAAATAGAAGCAGGGGCAGAAGTAAATTGTCCTTGCATTTTTTCACAAGCATCTGCAATCCATTTTGGAGCACCAATGTATCCGATTCTCCATCCTGTCATTGCATATCCTTTTGAAACTCCATTAACAGTAATTACTCTGTCATAAATAAAATCAAACTGAGCAATGCTTTCGTGTTTTCCCGCAAAGTTGATGTATTCATAAATTTCATCAGAAAGTACATATAAATCAGGGTGCTGAATAATGACATCAGCCAAAGCTTTCAACTCTTCTTTGTTATAAACCGAACCACTTGGATTACAAGGGGTGCTGAACACGATCATTTTTGTTTTAGGAGTGATGGCCTTTTTTAATTGCTCCGGAGTTATTTTAAAATTCGAATCGATGGTGGTTGGAATTGTAACCGGAATGCCTTCTGCCAACTTAATGGTTTCGATATAACTAACCCAATAAGGAATAGGCACAATCACTTCTTCACCAGGATTCACCATACTCAAAATAACATTCGCGATCGACTGTTTTGCTCCTGTGGAAACAACGATCTGATCGAAATTATAAGTGAGGTTATTGTCGCGTTTGAATTTTACAGAAATGGCTTTACGCAATTCTAAAATTCCTGGGACAGGTGTATAGCGAGTGAAATTATCGTCAATGGCTTTTTTTGCAGCATCTTTGATAAATTGAGGTGTATCAAAATCGGGCTCACCAATACTTAAGCTGATAATATCTTTTCCTTGAGCTTGTAATTCACGGCTTTTTTTAGCCATTGCCAAGGTTTGGGATTCTGCTAGGTTATTTATTCTATCAGATAATTTGCTCATAATAATTAATTAGCGTTTAGAGAACACAAATCTACTAAAATTGTGTAAAGAATCGTGTTAAATGAGGTTTTTGATAATTAAAAGACTAATCAGCCGTAGGCATCTCATACTTAGCCCAATCTTCTTTAGGAGGACCATAAACACCCGGAACCAACATTCCAGATTGACGCATCAAAACAGTTAATTGTCCGCGATGATGTGCTTGGTGTTTAATTAAGATAGAAAGTGTAACACCATTTTTCCAGTTTTCGCCATATAAGTTTGCTTCTTCCAATAGTGTAGCATTGTTCCATTGTTTTTTAACTTGTTCGGTTACTGATTTTGCTGAGCTTTCATAAGCAGTAATAATTTGGCTGATATCGGTTGGAGGCTTGCTATGCTCATCTGGACCAGTAACTAATAATCCAGCTTTGTTCAGCATTTCGTTTAATGTAATGGTAATGTGCCATGCTAAAACAGCAATGCTTCTTACATTTTCATGGTCTTTTTTATTTAGGGCTTCGTTGCTAATGTTTTTGAAAAGGTTGATGGTGCCTTCGCTTTCGTAGCCCCAGTCGGTGATGAAGTCTTCAATTTTTCTATACATAATTTGTTGTTTTTGGTCTACAAGTTTAGTTAAAATAGTAATAGAATGAATTCGTTAGTGAATATGCCTATCAATTTAATTATTTATCAAAAAAATGCGATATTTAGCCTTTCAAAAGAATCAAGAAATTAGATTCAAGAAGCAAGAGGGTTGGCAGTATCTTAATTTAATTAGAAGCATTATGCAAGAATACTAAATCTCACAAACTAAGAACTATGGATCCATTATTCGAAATTGTAAAAATTGTTTTGCCATCGGCAATTGTTTTTTTGACAGCATACTATCTTGTAAAAAACTTTTTAGATCACGAAAGCAGAAAACGCATTGTGGATTTAAAACTAGCGAATCAAACGGTTATTACGCCCATTCGTTTGCAAGCTTATGAGCGTGTGATTTTGTTTTTAGAGCGTATCAATCCAACGAGTATGGTTATGCGAATGAATAAAGCGGGTGGAGCACAGGACTTTCAAAGTGAGTTATTGAAAACAGTAAGAACAGAGTTTGAGCACAATTTATCTCAACAAATTTACATGAGTACAAAATCGTGGGATGCAGTGGTGAAGTCAAAAGAAGAAACTATTAAGTTGATTAATGTAGCAGCAACAAGAGTTACTGCTCAATCATCAGCTATGGAGTTGGCGCAGGCAATTGTAGGAGTATCAGCACAGCTAACAGAGCTGCCTACCAAAGCGGCTATTGATTTTATTAAGAAGGAAATAGGTAAGGAGTTTTAGGTTACGGATAACTAATCAAAACGAATTTACGAATCTGTGTTTTGAAAATTCAAGGTAAGATTCGGAGCTTGTCACCCTTTGGAGGGGGCAGGGGGAGGACAAAGAAAATCATAAAATGGAAGAAAAAGAGCGTAAAGACAAGTTTTTAACGGACTCAAACATTGAGATCAAGCGAGT
>CAYWAV010000030.1:4694-5769 GCA_964456225.1 uncultured Chitinophaga sp.
AGAATGTGGGCTAAAATAACCAAAGATTTAGGCGCAACAGACCCGAAAGCACAGATGCTTCGTTTTCACACCCAAACAGGTGGTTCTACACTTACGGCTCAGCAGCCACAAAACAATATTCCTAGAGTAACCATTCAGGCTATGTCGGCTGTATTGGGCGGGACTCAAAGTTTGCACACCAATGGTTTTGATGAAGCGATAGCTTTACCAACAGAGGAAGCGGCAAGAATAGCTTTGAGAACTCAACAGATTATTGCATTTGAAAGCGGTGTTACGGAGACGGTTGACCCATTAGCAGGTTCTTATTTTGTTGAAGCCTTGACCAATGAAGTAGAAGCTGCGGCTTGGGATTATATCAATAAAATTGATGCCATGGGCGGCTCTGTAGCCGCTATAGAGCAAGGTTATTTACAAAACGAAATTGCTGCATCTGCTTATAAATATCAAAATGATATTCAAAGCGGAGAAAAAATTATTGTTGGAGTCAATAAGTTTACCAGTGAAGAAGCTCCATTAAAAGATGTTTTTACAATTGATGATTCTATCCGCCAATTGCAAATCGATAAAATCAATAAGGTGAAGTCGGAAAGGGACAACGAGAAAGTAAAGATTTTGCTTAAGAAATTGGATGAAAGTGCCCGCGCAGATGTAAATTTAATGCCAATCATTCTTGAATCAGCAGAAAATTATGCTACTTTAGGGGAAATTGCGGATACGATGAGGAATGTATTTGGTGAGTATACTGGGTAATCTTAGTATTTTTTTAATTTGTTAGGATTAGTTTTTAACAGTTAAATTGTGATAATTCACCTCAAATTTTAAAAAATGCAACCTTATTTTATATAAATTCGTCACGGTTTACATAAGTACTTTAAATATATTCTAAAAATATGAAAAAAAAACTACTCCTTTTTATTTCATTTTATGTTCTAGCAATTGGACTTAATGCTCAAAGTTGTGCAAATTATGCTACTGTGAGAACCACAGGAATTACTTACGGTTCAATGGGTGCGGCAGGAAACGTTGTTCCGTATTGGCTTGGCCAAATAGCAAATCAAAATGATGATAATAGGAG
>CAYWAV010000030.1:5869-37864 GCA_964456225.1 uncultured Chitinophaga sp.
TGCCGCTGTTGCAAATTCCATTAAATACAGAACAACGGGCACTGCTCCTAACAGAGTTTTTACTGCAGAATACTTTTCTATGGATGATTTTACTGGTGGAGCTGCCGCAGATTATAACTTTCAAGTAAAGCTTTATGAAACTACCGGAGCTATTGAATATGTTTACGGGACCATGACATCAGGAGGTGCAACGCCCGCATACGCATGCGGAATAAATGGTCAAATTGTTAATCCAATAACAGCTGCTACACTTTTGTCGCAACAGGCTGATAATTCTGGAACATTTGGTCCTGCCGTTACTCCTTTGCATGTTGCTCTTCCAACATCCAACAGTATGATTTCATTTACCCCTGCTTGCTCTGTAGCACCTGGAGGACCATTGACATTTACTGCTGTGGGTAATACATCCATGACATTGAATTGGACGGATGTTTCAGCGACTGAACTTGGTTATGTGATTTATATGTCCACTGATGGAATCAATTATTCCTTTTATACTCAAACTGCTGCAAATGTGACTTCATTTGCTGCTAGTAGTTTGTTTGGGACTACCTATTACTGGCAGGTTTATGCAGTAAGAGAAGGTTGTTTAAGTGGACCTATATCAGGTACACAAGCAACACTTCCAGCTGGAAATTTCATTTCAGTTATGACTGGTAATTGGAGCAATGGAGCTACTTGGTTAGCGGGAACAGTTCCTACGGCTGGAGACAATGTAATAGTTGACAACGGGCATGTGGTGACAATGGATGGCTCTTTCAGTTGTTCTAATTTAACTGTTGGGCAAGGAGTAAGCGGTACTTTGCTTCTTGGTAATAATACTACTAATAGAACTATTACTGTACTTGGAGATATTATTGTAAATGCCGGAGGTGCGTTTACGTCTAATCCTGGTTTTGCAGCAACACATACAATGACTGTTTCCGGAAATATTACGAATAACGGTGCGATAAATATGAGACCTGTAGCTACAAGTTTGACCAACATTGTTTTTAATAAGAATGGAAATCAAACCATCAGCGGTGCTGGTGCTACAAACAGTTACAACATTCTTACTATTAACATGGGCACTGCAGTGGCCAATACCTTGGAAGTTACATCCTCTAATTTTTCAGCCCCTTCTAACTTTCTTATTATGCAGAACGGAACATTCAAATTTTCTGTTCCTGTAAGTGCGGTAATTCTAGATGTTTTTACAAGCATAACAACCATTCCGGCCTCTTGTGGGCTTTGGATGAACAGTCCTAATTCAACAATGTTTGCCCATTCAACTTTGAATTTTCAAGGTGGTTTGACTTGTAGCTCCGGAATTCTTAACGTAGGAGATTTTGCGAATGAAAATCTCATGTCCAACGGAGCCTTATTGACACTAACAGGTGGAACAATCAATGTATCAGGCCGTTTGGATCGACCGAGTTTTGTTGCAGTTACAAATGTAAATATTTCAGGTGGAACGCTAAATTTAAATACAGTTGGTTCTACATCAACAACCAATGCGCCATTCATGATGGATGTTACGGGTTCATCTTTTAATATGTCGGGAGGTACAATTGTAATAAAAGATGAAGGTGGAACAGGTGCGCAGGATTTAGGTTATACCAATACAGGTTGTTTAGCCAACTTTTCAGTTACTGGTGGAACATTGCAAATAGGAAATGCTGCAACCGCTGCCGCACAGACAATGCGTATCAATACGAATATTCCTGTTGGAAATCTTATTGTAGAAACAACAAATTCACCTACAGGAACCCTAATTTCTTTTCCTTTAACAGTATTACAGAACGTAAATACAAAAATAAATGGAACGTTCAATGCCAATAATTTAAACGTTACTGTTGGAGGTAATTGGATTAATGATGGGACCTTTTTGCCGGTTACAAATACCGTAACATTCAATGGTACAGGAACATTGAGCGGAGCATCCATTACTACAGTCAATTCTACTTTTCACCATGTGTTGATTGCCGGTACGCTTACCGGCCATGCAAATACAATGAATGTAAAAGGCAATTGGACCAACAATGGGGTATTTAATCATAATAACGGAACAGTTACTTTTTGGAATAATATTGCACAGTCATTGGGCAGTGCGTCATTGGTTTCACAAACATTTTATAATCTGATTGTGAATAAATCGGGTAACACGCTTACTGTTTCCGCGCCAACCGTTACATTGAATGTGAATAACGATTATACAAATACTGCAGGTGGATTTGCTGCACCACCAACGATGAACGTTGACCGAAATGTCTTGATTACTGCAGGTACTGTAACAGCTGGTGCCAACATTTTTGTGAAAGGCGACTGGACACGCAATGGAGGTACGTTTACCCCCGGATTAAACAGGGTAACTTTTAATGGAGCTATAGCACAACAGATTAATGGTACGGTTGCTTCACAGACCTTCTACAATTTTGATGTGGCAAAAACTGCAGGTACACTTTTAAATACAGGTGGAAGTGTTACCACAATTACAACACAAGACTATACTCAAACAACCGATCATTTTACTGCGCCTGCAACACTAACAATTATCGGCAACTATTTACATACTTTAGGGACACATACTGCCGGAGCAACCACTAATGTGAGAGGGAACTGGACTTTCAATGGAGGGACGTTTGCTCCTGCTTTAGGTCGTGTTCTCTTTAATAGCACAACAGCTGTGCAAACTATAGATGGAACATTAGTTACGACTTTTGACAACCTTACCTTTAATAATACGTTTGTAACGGCATCTCCTCAAATTACTTTTGGTAGAAATCAAAATGTAAATTTGAATCTAACAATGACTGCTGCAAAAGTTGACTTAGCTGCTTTTACTTTAACATTGGGAACTGGGCCTACTGTTCCAACTTTTGGTACGCTTACTTGTGTACCTTCAGTTACTAATTTTGTTGGTGGCGGTAATTTTACAAGATGGTTTAGAACAGCTACTACCATTGCTAATGGTAACATTGCAGGGTTATTCCCAATGGGAGATCTCACCCAGCAATATCATACTTCATTTTACATCACTGCTCCTGCAACTGCTCCCGTGACCGGAGGAACAGCATCTGTTATATATACTGATCCTTATACAACTACTCCGGTTGCATTTATGGATGGCGCTACTCCAATTCAAATCAGAAACGATGAAATTTGGGCAGTTACCACCGCCAATGGATTAGCTGGAGGAACTTATAACCTCAGAGCCGATAGAACTTTTGCTGGTGGAACAGTGGCTGCCATTACAGACTTGAGATTAACATTGTTGGGAGGTGTTGTTGGTACTGCTGGTGTAAATGCTGGCACTGTTCTTATTCCTCAAGTGAATCGAACTGCATTGACTTTGGCCAATTTGACTAATAACTTTTATATTTCTTCCATCAATGCGGCCGCTTCTCCTTTGCCAATCGAATTACTTTCATTTAATGCTGTTCCTTGCGATAAAAATGTTTGTTTGGACTGGTCAACAGCATCTGAAACTAATAATGATTATTTTACTATTGAAAAATCACTTGATGCTGTAAGTTTCGAATCGGTTGGACAAGTTGATGGCGCAGGAAACAGTACATCGGTTTTAAATTATTCTTCTATTGATTATAGCCCTTACAACGGATTGTCTTATTACAGATTAAAACAAACTGATTTTAACGGTGATTATTTTTATTCCGATATAAAAGAAGTTGATTTTAATGGAAATGTAGATTTTTCTTTTAATTTGTATCCCAATCCTAGCGATGGTTCAATAATAAATTTCGAATTGAATTCAGGCAATGGTGAAGAAGTATTGGTGGTAGTTTATGATGCTGTGGGAAGAGAAATGTTTTCGAAAGTTATTATTAGCGGAAATTCAGGAGAGAATGTTTATGCTTTAGATCCTTCTGGTAAATTAGCCCCTGGAGTGTATCTTATTTCAGCAACTTCTGAGCAAGCTATTTATAGTAAAAAGCTTATTGTAAAGTAGCATTTAATACATGTGATTTGAACGAAACAGCTTCAAGTACTTAATAAGTTGTAAAGCACACTGTTTAATTGTGATATAGAAACACACTCCTTATAAATTCAAGCAGCTTTAAATTTATAATCTAACACTGGAAGTATTTATTTTAGGTGTTTCGATATAATTTTTTAACAGACAAATTGTTATAATTCACCTCGAAATATGAATTATGAAACCTTATTTTACTTATTTTCGTCTTTATTGATACAATAAAAAAAGTGTAAACTAGATTATTAATAAATTCTCATGAAGAAAAAGCTACTCCTTTTCACCTTCATTTTTTTCTCGGTGCAATTTTCTCCTGTTGTTTCTCAAACTGGACCTGGCGGTGTGCAATCCAGTGCAACTAATATGCTTTGGCTGGACGCAAATACATCTGTAGCTTTGGCTGGTGCTGCTGTAACTTCATGGACAGACAGATCTGGAAATACTCGAGTGGCTTCACCCAATGCTGTTGCCAATCGCCCAACTCTTGTGTTATCATCCGTAAATACAAATGCTTCTATTAATTTTGATGGTACAGATGATGAATTGCGTGTTCCGGATGTTGCAGGTTTGGATTTAACTGCATGGCATTGGTTTATTTTAGTTAGAGCTGATGTTCAAAAAAATTACAATGCTTGGATGGTAAAAGGGGACGATAATCAAGAAAATTACGAGATGCTTAGCTTTAATGATGGAAACACTCATACACCTTCACGTTATACTGATGGTTCCAGATCGGCTCCCAGTTCTGCTGGAGGACAAGTTACAACCACAGAGTTTAATGTAATTGAGTATAGTTATACCGCAGGTGCTGCAGCTGTTCTTGGAAGAAATGTTTTTAAAAACGGCACAAACATTTTTGCTGATGCAATAAACTTAACGCCAACAGTAAATGCAATGGATCTTTATATTGGCAATGAAAAAGCAACAACAGGAAGATTTATAAATGGAGACATTGCTGAAATTATACTATACAATGCACCGCTAAATGCTGCAAGGCGAAATATTGTAAATAATTATCTTTCAGCAAAATACAATGTTGCAACAGCTACCGATTTGTATCTTGGCGATTTAGCAGCAAATGGTAATTATGATTTTGAAGTTGGAGGCGTTGGGCAATCAGCTGTTTCAGGTAAATATGTTGCAGGTGACAACCAATCAGTTTCCTCTGCTGTAACTGGAGGGTTGGATGTAACTGAAGGTGCAAATGCTTTTGGAAATGGAGAATATTTGATATTTGGACATAAAGCAGGTGCCAATTTTATTGACTATGTTGACATTGGTGGAATGAGTGCTGGCCCTTTGGTTGCAAGATGGAATCGTGATTGGTATTTTGACTGGACAAATATCTCAGGTTCAGAAAGCGCAGATCTTACGTTTGATATCAGCGATGGGGGAATGACTGCTGTTCCTTCTGCTCCTTTGTCTAATTATAAACTTTTATACAGAGCAGGAACAACGGGTGCTTGGACAGAAGTGATGAATGCAACCAGTATAACAGGAGATCGGATATTTTTTGATGAGGTTCCTCATACAAGAGGTGATGGGTATTATACAATTGGAACATTGGATAATACAATTAGTCCATTGCCAATAGAATTGCTAAGTTTTACTGCACACCTTAATAGCGATAAAGTAGATGTAGCCTGGACAACAGCTTCAGAAAAGAACAACGATCATTTTACAATTGAGAAAAGCAGAAACGGTGTAACTTTTGAAGATGTATATACAGTAAGTGGAGCTGGAAACAGCTCAACCATAATTAATTATTTTGAAATCGACCAATCCCCTTATACAGGAATCTCGTATTATAGACTAAAACAAACTGATTTTGATGGAAGCTTAACTTACTCGCATATTGTTCCTGTTGAATATAATCCTCATGGCGATCCATCTATTTCCTTATTTCCTAACCCTGCAGATGTCAATTCACCAGCTTATCTTGAGTTAAGCCAATTTGAAGGACAAGAAGTGTTGGTTGTTTTGAGAGATATTCAAGGAAGAGAAATTTATTCAAAAGTTATAGTTACACTTTCGAATAATGAACTTGTAGCATTAAATCATGATGGAATACTTTCCAAAGGAACTTATTTGATCACAGCTTCAAGTGCAAATAAATTATATAGCAAACGATTAATTGTAAAATAAAACAATATTTATGAGAATAAAAATCAGTTACGTATTATTTGGAACCATTGTCATAGGCGCATTAACCATTTTCGCATTGTCTATTTATAAAATATATCTATAAATTAAACAGCTTTCGCATCAATAATGTTGGTGGGGCTGAATGTAAATTTAATGAGCTAGCCTGCTAATACCGATGAACTAAAGCTCTTTTTGCTCTTCAACAATTACAAATATATCTTCATTGTCGCGTTTCATCAAGTACTCTTCCCTGGCAAATTTTTCTAAGGTCTTCGGATTTGTATATAATTCTTTTATAACAGAGGTAATGCTATTGATTTCCTTAGCAAAATAGTTTCTTTCTTCTTCTAACTTTTCTACCTCTGCTCGTAATTCCAGTTGTGTTTTTAAATCGTTTTTGTCGAAAAAGATGACCCAAACAGTCAGGATAATAACAGTTAGCAGGTATTTATTTTTTAAGACAGATGCGATTTTCTTCATTACTATGATTAATTTAGACAAAAATAAAGTGTTTTTGGCCGAAATATTGCCTTAGTTAAATACGTTATCAACTAAAAAATTAACAATATGTCGAAATTCATCTCTCTTGTCTTCGCTTTAATACTATCTATACAGCTTTCGGGGCAAACATTCAAAGCTACACAGCAAAAAGCAAGTCGCGTAAAAGCTGCTTATAATGAAAAGTGGGATGAACTGAAATCCGACTTAAAGAAAAAAGGAATAAAAGAAAACTTTGAATTGTTCATGAGGGTTTTCAAAGAAGATAAAATTGTTGAGGTGTGGCTTAAATCATCGGGAGAGCCTGAATTTAAACTCTTTAAAAGCTATACTATTTGTGCTTCTTCTGGTGAGTTAGGACCAAAAAGACAACAAGGTGATGGACAAGTTCCTGAAGGTTTTTATAATATTGCGGTGTTTAATCCCTATAGCAGTTATCACTTATCGTTAGGTATCAATTATCCGAATGCAAGTGATAAAATTGTGGGCAAGGGTAATTTGGGTGGTGATATAATGATTCATGGCAGCTGTGTAACGATTGGTTGCATGCCTTTAACAGATACTTATATCAAAGAAGTTTATATTCTTTGTGTGGAAGCTCGTAATAATGGACAGCAAACTATTCCAGTTCACATTTTTCCCACAAAAATGGATGAAAAGGGAATGAGTTTTTTATCGGAAACAAATTCAAAACAACTTAATTTTTGGAAAAACATCAAAATTGGGTATGATTATTTTGAGCAAAAAAAGCAATTACCCAAGTTTTCAGTAGATAAAGCAGGAAAATATGTGTTCCTCGAAAAATAATCTATTTACCGCTGTTTCCACTTTTAATAAACAATTTTGCTGCAGATGTCTGCCTCCGACTACAAATAATTGCCTTTTTTTTGTTTGCATTCCTAAATGTCAATGCCTTATATTTGGTTAAATCAAAATCTCTCTAAAATGTTACAATCATCCAAAATTAATATCATGATTTTTTACAAAATTGTTATTGCTGTTGAAGCATAGTGTTTTCCATTTTTTATTTTTAGTAATACAGCCAACAATAATAAGCCTTCTGGGCTTTTTGTTGTTAATAAGCTTTTTTGGTTTATTTTTGGTAGTATAATTTATGATATGGAAAAAAGTTTTAAAATAATCTGCATAAGCATTTGCTTATTTGCAATGTCGGTAGTCGCACATGCTATTCCAGGTAGCATTACTCAATTTATTAAAATCGATCAGTTTGGCTACAAAACAACCGATCAGAAAATAGCAGTTATTAGTGATCCACAAATAGGATACAATTCGGCACTTTCTTTTTCCCCCGGAACATCTTACCAAATCCGTAACTGGATAACGGATGCTGTTGTGTTTTCGGGTGCAATTACCTCTTGGAATGGTGGGGCAACGCATACTCAATCTGGTGACATTGTTTATTGGTTTGATTTCTCAACAGTAGTTACTCCTGGTAGTTATTATGTTTTTGATCCTACAAATAATGTTGGCTCTTATCGTTTCGAAATAGATGATTGTGTTTATAACGATGTTTTGAAAGTTGCTATGCGAATGTTTTATTATCAACGTTGCGGCTTTGCTAAATCATATCCATTTGTGGATACAGGTTATGTTGATGGGCCAAGTCATTTAGGAACTCAACAAGATTTAGATTGCAGATTATTTTCTTCTCCAACAATCGGTACGTCAAAAAATTTATCAGGTGGTTGGTACGATGCAGGTGATTATAATAAGTATGTAAATTTTACCTGGGGAACAATGTGTGACATGCTTTTAGCCTACGAAGAAAAGCCAAACGTGTGGGCAGATAATTATAATATTCCAGAATCAGGAAATGGGATTCCAGATATTTTAGATGAAACAAAATATGAATTAGATTGGCTTTTAAAAATGCAAAATTTGGATGGTTCTGTTTTGAGTGTTGTTGGTGGCGGAGATGCTAGTCCGCCATCTTCGGATGGAACTTTTAGAAGATATGGACCAGCAAATACTTCTGCGACATTATCTGCTGCAGGAATTTTTGCTTTGGCTGCAAAACAATATAACTCAATTGGAATGACAGCTTATGGAACGATCTTACAAACGGCTGCTATAAATGCATGGAATTGGGCAGATGCAAACCCGAGTGTATTGTTTTATAATGCTGGAGTTTTGGCAGCTGGAGAACAAGAGATAGATAATTACGGAAGACTTTGCAGAAAGTTTGCTGCAGCAACTTATTTATATGCATTAACAGGAAATACACTTTATAGGACATATGTTGATGCTAATTATAACAATATCCATTTATTAATGTGGACGTTTGCTTATCCTTTTGAAGGACCGGAACAAGACATGTGTTTGTATTATGCAGCGTTGCCGGGAGCTACCGTTTCTGTTCGCAACGCAATAAACTCGGCATTCTCCAATTCTTTAAGTACTTGGAATGCTGATAACCTTCCTGCATATACAAATAGTACAGATGCTTATCGAGCTTTTTTGAATAATGGAAATTATACTTGGAATAGCAATCAAACAAAATCGAGACAGGGAAATATGTTTTTAGCAATGAATAGATATAATTTTGATGCAGGAAATGCTATAAATTATGCTAATGCAGCTTCTGGATTCGTGCATTATTTTCATGGTGTAAATCCAAATTCAAAAACATATTTAAGTAATATGTCGAAGTTTGGTGCAGAAAATTCTGTTTCTTCATTTTATCATGGTTGGTTTCACGATGGAAGTGCATTGTGGGATGAAGTTGGTGTCTCCACTTATGGTCCGGCTCCAGGGTTTATTCCGGGTGGCGTAAATCCTTCTTACGATTGGGATGCATGTTGTCCGAGTGGTTGTGGCAGTGCTGCAAATAATGCCATGTGTGTTGCTGAAAGTTTAGATCCGCCAAAAAATCAACCTATACAAAAATCTTGGAAGGATTTTAATACGAGTTGGCCTGTAAATTCATGGACGATTTCCGAAGCAGGAATTTATACTCAAGCAGCTTATGTGCGTATGCTTTCAAAGTTTTGTACAACACCTTGTATTATCACAACAGGCATCTCTAATTATTCCAACTCATTAAGTTTAGTAGAAACGATTTATCCTCAGCCTGCTGGAAATGCTATATCTGTTAAGTTTTACGGTCATGAAAACGAAGCGGTATCCATTCTTGTTTTTGATGTTAATGGAAAAGAAATTCTTTCAACAAAACAAAATATTAGTTCAAGCAGTTCTGTTGAAATGGATATCACTTCAGTTTCTTCGGGAGTGTATTTTATTCGCTTCGTTACAAAAGATAGAGTAGAAGTAAAGAAGATGGTGAAAGGCTAAAATGGATACTTCTCAAAAGAGCTTAGTTTATTTAAATCTTGAGAAGTTTGTCCGTTTTCATTAGTGCTAAAAACACTAACCCATTTCGCTCCGTAAATAAGCTCTTCGTGCGTATAAGAATGGCGCGAAGTAACGTTTTGAGAAAATGTATCATCAAATCCGCTCAAGGAAATCATAAATTCCAAATCTGCTTCAAGCATGTCTTGTTCTGTCATTCCGTAAAGCGGACTGCTTTCATCAATCGGATGGTTAATCGTCCATGTCATGGGAAAGAAAATAATATTTTTTACTTCTAATTCTAAAATTCTAAATCTTCTGATAGGTTGACCATTTTCAATCTCTAATTTAGAAACGGTAACTCTGCAATTCATGTCAGAGATTTGACTATTTCTCATTTTATTAGCTAAACGAAATTGAAAAGCTTTCCCTTCTTTAAAAGGAGCAATAATGGCATTTTTGCTAAACATTAAGCGGGCAACCGGACGAGAAAATCTTCCATAAAGCAAACCCGTTGCCAATGCAAATCCCAATAACCCAACCAACGATTCAATAGCAGCTATTGAGCTGCTGAGATTTCCGACAGGTGAGATTCTTCCGAAACCTACCGTGCTGAATGTTTGAGTGCTAAAGTAAAATGCTTCCAAAAAATTGTCGAGCTCGTTGGTAGCTTCAACTCCTTTTAAGCCTTCCATTCCTGTAAAGTAATATAGACTTCCAAAAATCAAATTAATAATTACGAAATAGAGGAATACAATAAAATTGAACTTTCGCCATGACATAGAAACTAAGGCATGGTAGATACTAATGGAAGTCCATCTAGAAATTTCTATTCGGTCGACATTGAATGAGCCGTCTTTGTTAATTAATCGGGATTTTTGTTTGGAAGTTTTAGTTCCAAATCCCAATTCTTTATCTTCACCTTTTTTGTTCATTTCTTGTACGATTGTAATTCATCATTTTAAGTTCAACAAATATAGAATTAATTGATAATTTTGTTCATTATTTGATTATTTATATGGAATACATTGGCGACAGAATAAGCATTAAAAAGAATGAGAACGAAACGAGCATCGTTATTCTTTCTACTGTAGATAAAACAAAAAAGCAACTTTTGTTGGTTTGGTTTGTTTTATGGACCTTAGGAGGAATAGCCGTGCTAACACAATATTTCACAATTACGGAGCAGCAAACGCGGGTTGCTATTTTGGTTTGGCTTGGATTCTGGGGTTATTTTGAATATAAGATATTTAAGGCCGTTATGTGGAGAAGTTTTGGGTTGGAAAAGATTAAGTTACGCGAACGTAAACTGTTTTATAAAAAGGATGTAAGAGGGAAAGGAAAAAGAAACGTTTATGAATTTGATTTTATTAAAGACTTAAGAGTAATTGAAAGCAAGGAAAATTCTTTTTTCGAAAACTTGAATGATTCTTATTGGGTGGTAGCAGGCGAGAAACTTACTTTTGATTATTATGGAAAAGAAATAAAAATGGGAATTCAATTGAATGAAGCGGATGCAAAAGCCTTGCTGAAATTTATTATGAATAAGATTTAAATTTTTTCATTAGCTCAAGAATTTTTTCATACTCGGGAGTTTCAACACCCTTTTCTTTTCCAAGTAATACTACATATTCTGTAAGTGAGCGATATTCTGTTCTTCCTCCTTTTTTAAAATCACTGTGCATTGATGATGTTGTTTCGTATGGCATCCGTTCCATTGTTGCGAACGTCTTTTCGATGATATTTTCCGGTAATAAAATCTTGTTAGCATAGGCCACTCTTGTTATTTCTGAAAGAAGCTGGTTTGCCAATTTGCGATGATTGTTGTTTTCTAAAATCGGACCGATGGGTAAATTTAAATGACTTGTAAGCGAGGCTACAACAGAAATAAAAATAAATTTCTCCCAAATCGTTTGCGTAATATTTTCGGAAATACGAGCATCTACTGCTGCCGCCAGTAAAATGGAATTAAATTTTTTTAATCTTTCATCTTTGCTTTCAGAGCCAAAATGTAAAGAATGAATTTTTCCTCCTTCAGTGATAACACCCGGCTCCGTTAGTCTGGATATAATGTAAACACAGCCATCCCAAACTGTTGCTGTGGGAAGAATACTGTGGATAATGTTTTTTGCATCAACACCATTTAATAATGGTAAAATGATTGTTTGAGAATGAATACACTCTTTAAGTTCGGCTATGCTTTCTACTAGATTATAACTCTTAACACAACAAATCAGATAATCAACTTGACCTATTTCTTTTGGGTTGTTACTTATTAAATAAGGGAAAACAGTTTTTTCTTGTTGTGGAGTTATTATTTTTAATCCTTTCTCTTTAATTATTTTCACACTTCTTTCACGAGCGATAAAAACAATTTCAATCTCTTCTGAATTAAAATATTTTTCAGCTAACTGTCCGCCAAAGTATCCGCCAACAGCACCAATTCCCAAGACTGCTATTTTTGTTTTCTTTGCCATTCTACAACTGTTTCTCCATTAAATAGTGTTGGATTTCATCCCAAAGTAAAAAACTTTTTTCTTTAACCTTATATCCACATTTTGTATAAAATTCAACAGCAATTTCTCTAGCTTGTAAAATTTGATTTGTTGCTCCTAACTGTTTTGCTTTTTGTTCGGCATAGGCAATTAATTGTTTTCCTATGCCTAAGCCCTGGGTATCTTCTTTAACTGCCATAAAACGAACTTGAGTTTCTGTTGAAGAATTTAATTGCAATCGGCAAACACCTAAAATAGTATTGTTTTGATCGCATGCCATAATATGGATAGATGAATTTTCGTGTGCATCTTTTTCACTTCCGAGAGGTTGATTCCAAGGCTTGCGAAGTATTTCATAACGCAATAAATAATAAGCCTCAAACTCCTTTAGGGTTTGAGGCTCTTTTATTGTAATGAGTGTTTTCAGATAATTAGAATTTAGAGCGAGTTCTGCGTTTTGCAGGTATTTTATAAGATGCGGTTAAATTGATAAACATGTATGCATCTTTTTGCTTTTTACGTCCTCGTACTTCACCTGGTGCACTTTGTACTCCTCCAATTGAATTTCCACCTAAAGATTCAGGCATATTCAAAAGAGATGGATCGGCTAAATCTGCTGCCATATCTCCACGAGCGGCTCTCAATGCATCATTGTCATAATACACCCCGCTAACATCATCAATGTAATCTGAAAATGTTTTACGCATACCAACTTCCAATCCAATTGAAAATTCCTTGTTTATAGCTTCTTTTACACCAATTCCATAAGGAATAACAAAAGTAAATCTTGAATATTTTTTAGGACCATCAGGTAATCCTTGTCCTTCAGTTCCTAGAGGTTGTAAGTTTACCCAAGCCCCTTTATATCTCGCTTGCGGATTGTAGAATATTCCACCAACACCAACAAATCCGTATGCTTGGAAGTTGTAATTTTTCATTCCCTTTGCATTCTTGATTTGGTAGCGTGAGCCTTGCTGCTCTTTTGTAATGAAAAATTCAAATTGGCCAGATACTTCATGAACACTTGCTCTAAAGTGTAAATTCCGATTGTTTCGAAATGGTTCTTGTGTAAGTTTGTCATTGCCACTTAGTAGTTGATAATAATATCCACCTTTTACCGCTAGGCGACTATTAAATTTATAACGAATGGCTATTTGTGCGGATGGACGAGTAGCTTGGAATTCTAAATCTCTTACGAAGAAAGTACCAATTTGATTTGCTCCACCCAATTCACCTAAGAAATTAGAAGCTCCAACACCCAAAATGAACTCAGGGCGAGGTTTTTTTCTTTTAGTGAAAGAATTTCCGGTTCTTACACTGCTTCTCTTTTTGCTGTTTTTGTATTGAGCAGATGCAAATACAGGAGCAATAATCAGTAAAAAAATGAGTAGCTTTTTTAACATGTTTTTCTTTCAAAAAATATATTTGCAAATTTAAGTATATTATCCATATAAACCAAATAAGAAAGAAGCCTTGTTTTGTGTAAGTTATTGATATTTAATTATTTATGTTAAAAATAGAAGACTTTATTCGAATAGACTTTCCATTAAATTGGTCCTTTTCTTCTAATTTGAGAGAATTTGACATTTTGTTCTGTAGTGCTTCTTTTACTGATTTAATTTGTCCGGATGGAACATCTTCCTTTATAAATTGATTCATGAGCACAACTGAATTGTATTTTTTTATTTCATTTTGTAAAAGTCCAAATAAAGTTGTTCTGTTTTTAACTCGATTACTATTCGAAGAAAATTTATCGTTTTTCAGCAGAGAAGTTATTTTTAAAATGGAACACAGTTGTTTGAATTGTTTATCATTTCCAATTGCTAATACAATTTGTTTTTTATTCAGTGTTGAAAATAGTTCTCCGTAAGGAGCAATGTTAGGATGTAATGAGCCAATGGGTTGTGGATTATGATTGGCCATCAACCAATTAGTTGCTTGATTGGCTAAAGATGCAATTGCTGATTCGTATAAGGAAACAGAAACTTTAGAACCTTTTCCGGTTGTCGCTTTTTTTAATAATGCTACTAAAATTCCTTCTTTTAATTGATGAGCAGCAAGTATATCGATTAGAGCAACGGGCATTTTAATCGGGCCGCTCTTTTTTGTACCATTCATAAACATAAATCCTGTTTCTGCTTGCAATACTATATCGAAAGCTGTTCTGCTGCTTTCTTCTCCAAAACCGGAAATGTGTGCATATATTAAAGTAGGATTTAACTTCTTTAATGAAGTGTAATCCATTCCAAATTTGACATCATCGCCTTTTTTGTAATTCGTAATGACGATGTCTGCTTTTTTTATCAATGAAAGAATTTTTGTTTTATCCTTTTCATTTTTAAAATCGGCAAACACAGTTTTTTTATTCCAATTTACTGAAGCATAATATGCAGAACTTTTTGATTTTGGATTTTCAGATGGTAGTTTCCAGGTTCGTGTCACATCACCATTAGTTGCCTTGTTTTCAACTTTAATAACTTCTGCTCCTAATTCAGCAAAAAACATTCCCACTGCAGGTCCTGCTAAAACATTTGCTAATTCAACAACTTTTAATTTTTTGAAAATTGAATTCATTTTTGATTAATAAGCAGGAAACTTTGGTTTGTTGTTAAGTATCGTTTCAATTTGAAGCAAAACATCATCGGTCAATTTTTCTACCACTTCCAATGCTTGGAGATTATCTTTCAGCTGTTCTACTTTGGAAGCACCGGTAATAACTGTACTTACGTTTTTGTTTTTTAAGCACCAGGCCAATGCTAATCTGGGAAGATTGGTATTTAATTCTTTTGCTAGTAGCGTTAATTGTTTTGCTTTCTCAATATTTTTTTGACCATCTTCTCCAAGTGCTTCTTTTTTTAGCCAATCCATGTTGGCTAATTCGAAGCGTGTATCTTTTGGAATTTCGTTATTGTATTTTCCTGTAAGTATGCCGGAAGCAAGAGGCGACCAAATAGTAGTACCTAAACCAATTTCGGAATAGAGTTTATTGAATTCTACCTCAAATTTATCGCGATGAAACATATTGTATTGTGGCTGTTCCATGGTTGGAGGTGTTAAGCCGTATTGGCGAGCAATTCCGTATGCTTCCATTATTTCTTGTGCACTCCATTCACTTGTTCCCCAGTATAAAATTTTGCCTTGTTGGATTAAAGTATCCATTGCACGTACTGTTTCTTCAACGGGTGTGTTTTTATCCGGTCGGTGACAAAAGTATAAATCCAAATACTCAACTTGTAATCTTTTTAAAGCATTGTTACAAGCTTCTACAATGTGCTTTTTGCTTAAGCCCATTTGGTTGGGAAGTTTTCCTCCCCAAAATACTTTACTCGAAACAACATAGGTGGAACGATCCCAATTCATTTTCTTAAGAATGTTTCCCATCACTATTTCTGATTTGCCACCAGCATACGCCTCTGCATTATCAAAAAAATTGATACCGTTATCGTATGCTACTTTCATGCATTCTTCCGCAACATTGTTTTCAATTTGATGGGCAAATGTTACCCAAGAGCCAAATGATAACGCACTTACTTGTAATCCTGATTTTCCGAGCCTTCTGTATTCCATAATTTTTATATTATTTATGTAAAGATAACAATAAAGGATACTTTGTTTCTAAAATAAAAAGGAGCCGAAAGCTCCTTTTTAAATATGTACTCGGAAGGAGATTCGAACTCCCACGTCTTTCGACATACGCCCCTCAAGCGTACACGTCTGCCAGTTTCGCCACCCGAGTATGATACAAATGTAAAGTTTTTTAATGAAAGGAAATTGAGATTATTCAGTAATTAAAATGCTCAAATTAATAGTTGCATTATCTGATAGAGTCATGCTCTTGTCACCAACTCCATAATCTCTTCTGTTAATTTGAAAACTCCCTTTAAATTCAGTCTTTTCAGGTATTTTCATAAATGTAAATGGAATCACAACAATTTTTGTAACCCCTTTCATTGTTAAGTTGAATGTTCCTTTAAAAGTGATCGGTCCCGTTTTCTCAATTTTTGTCGACTGAAGAGTAATTTTAGGGAACTTAGCTACATCAAAATATTCGACTTTACGAAGGTGCTCGTCCCGCATATTATTTTCTGTGCTTAAACTTTTTGAATTCACACTTGCTTTTATTGTTGATTCTTCAGGTTTTAGTTGATTAAACTTTATGTCAGCTTCTAAACCCGAAAATGAACCATCAACAGTTAATCCTGCATTTTTTATTTTAAAGGTAACTGTAGCTGATTTTACTTTTAAAGTAGGAGCATCCATCATAAAAAAGAATGGGAGCAGAGCTGCAAAATATTTTATGAAAAGTAGTTTCATTTTATAAACAAGTTTAGTAAAACAGAATTAATGGCGTAAATGTATTACAAATAATCTAGTATTTTGTATGAGCAATAGTTAGGTTGCTGTTGTTTTTTAAAATTACAAATTTCAGATAACTTTTTACAATTAGCACAAAGGAAACTGGCTTGTGCCCTTTCTGAATGTTCTGTGTAGCAATATCTGATAGCCTTCTCCAATGTGAAAATAAATCTATGTATGCCCTAAATATGTTGTTTTTGGTTGAATCGTAAATATGCCCTGGCTCTGAACTAGCACCATTTAACTCCATTATTTTAATGTTTTTGCCGAGATGTAAATCCTCAATGCTTTTCACTTTTAAATCAAATCTTCCATAGTAAAATCCTTCAATCGGAATGCAAATTGCATCAAAAATGCTGTTCAGTCTTTCATTAATTAAATAATTGTTGTCAATAAAACGAGTGCCTCTGCAATGATTTCCAATAGGCTCTAAAAGAACTTTTTCATTTTTCTCGGGAATGCTATTTAATAATTGAGCTTTTTCTTTTAATAATCTATCAATTTGAAAGCGAGCTCTTGTGTTTTGTTGCATTAATTCCATGATGGTTGAGTCGCCATCTCCAATTACTGTTAAAAATTCTTTTAAAGTAATAGAAGAGACATTTCCTTTTGATGAATTAGGAAGTCGGCTATATAAGATACCTAGCTCAATTTCATAGGTGATAAATTCCTGTAAAATGTATTTGAAGGCTGCTTTTGCATTGTAATCAACAAGTTCTTTTTCAGAGTTTAGTTTTGCAACATGATCTCCTCTTTCTCCAATGTCGGGTTTTGCAATAATTGGAAATTGCATATTTTGTTTTTCAAGATTTTTCAGGATGGTATCGCTATCACAATTTTCTACTTCAATGGAGTTAGGAAGATACTGTTTGTCAAGTAATTTAAAAATGTCAGATTTGCTTTCGCCAAAAAAACCTCCTAATTCTATTCCAGGATTGGCGCTTGTAAAATATGCTAAAGACTTATTTTTAGTTGAAAGGTATAACCAGTAGGGTAGTGCAGGAATGTAGAATAACCACATTGGCCAATATTCGTAATGCGTATATTTTATAAGAAATAAGGGGATTCGCATTAGCAATTAATGATTTTATTTTTATAAAATTTCTTATTCAAAATGTCTTCGTAAATAATTTCTGTATGGCTAAGATGCTTATTTATGCAACAAATGCTCACCGTTTTTTTATTTCCTCGATTAATAACAAGATCGTTTTCGGTAGTTCCAGCGCCTGCAAAATGATGAAAAAACAAGATATCATCTTTGGTATATGTTGTATGTTTTTCTAGCCAATCGTTGAACCAATTGTTTCGTGCTTGAATAACCTCTGGAGTATATAGTGTAACCAATGACCATATTAATGGATGAGTAGAGTCGTGTTTTATAAGGGTTGCTTTATGTTCATCCCATTGTAATTCATAGAGTATTACGTTGTCAGTGTCGAAGCAGGAATAAGCCATTATTAATGTAAATGGCTCTATGTCTGTAAAGTCATATTGGGTTGCAAAATCTTCTGGCTCGCAAAAATTATAAAAATCAAGTAGCATGAGACCTCTGCTTTTTCGATATGCTTCTTTTCTAATGTGCGGTTGAAATGCTCCATTTAATAGACATAAAGTATATCCTTTTACATCATAAGCTATCCAAGTTCCATTTGCTTGCTGGTCTTTCGGAAAAAATACACTTCGATTGTTTATTTGATATTCCATAATTGGCAGAGCCGGGGCCCTTGACGCGTCTTCGTCTCTGTTGGATGTTAAAATAAATTCTCTTTCGTTTACTGGAAGATATGTTACGGTACACATTTTATTATCCTACTTTTTTGTTTTTTAGGTAATTAATTGTTGAGTCGGCATACCCGAAATTAGCAGATAAATTTATGTAATCAAAGTGAATTGGAATTGCAATACTAATTATTGCTAAATGGTGAACGGTGTGCTCAATATTATAGGTTATTTCTCTATACAAGGAGGACTCCATAGTCACTAATTGATCTTCATAACTTGAAACTAAGATCAATTGTTTGTTAGCCGTTATATTTTCAAGTGTATCAATTATCTCTCTTGTAAAATTCAAGGCAAATGTTACATTTTCTTCCAACAAAATATTTCGTTTTCTGTTGTCATAATTCACAGAATCGTTGACCTGATTATATATAAGACATTCATAAAACTCAAGAATATGTCGAATATGCCTGCCAATTGATGCTTTTTTTAAAATATTAAGTTCTGTTGAATAATCCTTACATTCAATTTGCACTAAAATTGAGCGAATACTTTCTAATTGTTTAATTGCTGCTCCTTTAAGCATGTGTCAAAAATTTGATAGTGAATTATATGTTTATCTAAATGGTGAATATGTAATTCCAATCATTCCCATAAATGATTTATTTCTCCAACGATCATTGTCTAATCTTAGCTTATTATCAGTGGTGTATTCCGTAAATAAAAAGGAAGCACCTGCTCTAATTCCCCATTTAGGTTTGAACCAATACCTCAAATAAAATTCAGAGTTTAATGCGCCAATGTCGTTGTCACTAACTAAAAGAAGGTTGTAGGAAGTTGGTTTGGCGTCTTGAAATTCTGTTACACCAGCCGTTTGATACTCATAATATCTTCCTGATACTTTATTGCCAAAGGAGAAGCCGGCAGCATCGATGTTGAAACCTAGGTCAAGCTTTTCTTTAAAAGTATATTGTAGGTTTATGCTTAAATTAAATAGATTGTTTTGTGCAGATGTAACAAACAGCGAATCAATATTTTCATAATAAATTTCTGAAAATAGGACTTGTGGTCCCGTTTGCTTTGATGTTAAGGTAGCAGGTGCTGTAACATAATAAAGGTCTTTGCCTGACTGTGACGTAAATCGCAAACCATATCCGATTTTGAATTTTTTTTTCTTGCCAACTGGGTGAAATTTCACCCAAGAGAGGGCACCCGAAAATTGATTGCTGCTAACTGCCACCGCTAAATCAAAATTATTATTGAATTTATACCCTTTTTTTTCAGCAATTGGTTCTTGCGCAATTGCTGAAATATTAAAAAGAATTAAAAGTGTTGCGAAAAGTAAAAGAGACTTTGTCATTATCGATATTATTTTAGTATTGAAAGCTTTTGAATGGAAGAACCACTATTGTTCGAGAGTTTGACATAATATATTCCGTTACTCAAATTTAGTTCTACATTAATGGTATTTACAGAAGCATCAATTGATTTAGAGTATACTATTTCTCCTAATTGATTGATAACATCCATTTTATCAATAAATCTTTCTGTGATTAAAGATATGAATAAGTTTCCGGTAGAAGGATTTGGGTACAAGATAGGGTTAAATAGATTAGAATGTGTTATGTCTGTAATTCCCACAGAATTTAATTGTGGACTAAATAGTTGTGACTGGTAAACTTCCTTTGTGATTAGATTTTGAACAAATGCAACCAGTCTGAGCTCATTAATGTCTTTAATTTTATTTAAAGACCAATTCAAATTTATTGTATCACTACTACTTAAGGTTTTGTTTACTAAAACCGTTCCAGAAGCATTTGGTACCATTTTCCTCATAACATATCCATATTCAGTCTCGGAATTGGCTCCAGGTGATGCAGCATAGGAGCTTTTTAGTACATTCTTTTCAATAACAACAATATGCGCAATTAAATTATCACTACTGTTAGCTCCATCTAAGGATGTAAATTTGAACGATCCAGTTAGTAGATTACCTGTTAAATCAAATGATAAGGCTTGAACATCATACTTAGGTGAAACAATTTTTCTCGCATTTATTGTAGATGACATGATTGGTACAAACGCAGGTGAGCCATTCTGGTAATAATTTCCGTCAACTATTGAGTATGGAACTCCTGATACGCTGTATAATGCAACACGTGAATTTGATTCTGATGGATTTTCAAAATACATTGAATCGTTATAAGGAAAGGATGTGTGATAGGCGATAGCCACTACATCTGAAGGGTTACTGTCTACATAGTTAAAAACGCTTGGTGAAGATGCAGCGCATGGAGGACATCCTGAATTAGTGAATTGTTCAACTAATACGATTCTTGTTTGAGCAAAAGTGCTTGAAACTATGAATATTCCGATTAATGTAAATAGATTGTTGGTTTTCATGTTTTTTTTTACAAAGTAAATGCAAGCTCGAGATTTAATTTGTCGGGCAAGCGACAATGGTCGTGTTTTTTTGTCTTAATTATATTTTGTGGAAGCATTTATTATGTTTTGAATCGTATCTGGATTCATGTATCGTTCTCTTTTGGGGTTATTTGCTCCGCCCCATTTGTTCATATTTAAATTTTGTCTTACTTCTATGCTCCAAGCCAATAGCTGGTATCCAAGATTATGTTCTATAATCCTCCTGTCAGTATTGAATTCAAACTTGTCCATGGACTTTTGGCTAAGTTGTTTCATAGCAAGTGAAATAAAAAAGAAGCAGCGTTTTGGTTGGTACTCTGACAGATGACTTAATTCGTGACCAATAACGCCAATTTGTGCATTTAAACTTAGGTTTTTAAGAAGTATTGGACTGAATTTTTTACTTGTTTTGGAGCTGATAAATATAAGGTACTGACGTTTTGAGGGTTTTCTGAAAACACTCACAAGTGTTGGGCGAGCGGATAGAGGAGCCATTTTGTGTTTTACTTTAAATTTTATTTTGGTTGTGCATAATTCGGGATAATAGGATAGAGCAATATTTATTACCGAATTAAATTCAGTTGGAATAATTTTATTTTGAGCACATGTTGGATCTGTTTTGTAAAAAGAAATTGAATCGGCACTAAAGTGTTTTACGATTCTTTGTGATAAGCAAAGGGAATGGGTAAATAGAATGACGAGTATGGTGCTAAAAAGCTTCTGCAAATACCACATATATTCCTTGTGAATCTTTTGTTCGTCCGTAATCAATCCTAATATTTGTATTTTCCTTTTTATTTATTCTCAGTCGTAGCCCTATTCCATAATCATAATGCCATTCATTTGTTTTTAATTCTGTAATTGTTTTAGATACTTTTCCAACACCACCAAAAGCGGCTATTCCAAGTATTTTGTATATAGACATTCTAAATTCTTGTTGAGCTAAAAGCATATTATTGTCCCTAAATCTCCCACGATAGTAGCCTCTTAAAAATCTTGCTCCACCTAATTCAGGTAGCATTTTATATGGAACATCACCTTTGCAATTAGAGAAGTAAATATTTCCATTCCAAATTAACTTGTCAAAAAAGGTATGGAACTTTCTTGCATCAATAGTTAATGCCGTAAATGTGTTGGTGTTGTTTAATATATTTTTATAATCAATATAGGACGCTTCTAAATACATTCCTTTTGCAGGGTTTAGAGGATTGTCTCGGGTGTCAACCATAAGCATTGGTCCAATTCCCTTGGCTTCAAATCCCATTTTACCATATATTTCCATGCAAGAATTTGTAGGCAGTTCAATATCTTGATTATAAATAAGCTGATAATTTAATACAATTCCTCCATATACAAAATTGTTGAGTCGAATGAAGTTTTTAGCATTTACTCTAATAACATCGTATGTCATCATTATGTGATTGTTTTCTTCAGTATTATTGCCAATGCCGTAAAATAGCTGTGGAAATCTGCTAAAGTCTACTGAACCAGCAAAATAAAATTTGTTTTTGGGAGTCCAAATTTGATAATCATTTTCAAAAGAAAATTGTTTGTTTAATGTATAAGATAGATAGGATTGAGTATTAGACTTTTTTGTGACACTATCTTTCTTATTTATTCGAAAATGCGTATACATCAACCCTCCGAAACCAACCTTTGTTTCAGGTGAATAGAAAACAGATGGTAGTGCGCCAATTTTAAATTTTAATGAATCGGTCGGAATGGGAAATGCTTTTCCGCAAACTAAAACTAAAACTAAAACTAAACAAATGAACTTTTTAAAATTCAGCAAAGATTTGCCCATCCAACTATTCATTAAATGAATTATAAGTGACTAATAATTTCTTGAACGCTAGCTCTCTTTTTGTAATCAGTATCAAAATAACGATATGTAATTCGTCCTTCTTTATTAATTATATATACTGCAGGCACAGGCAGATTATATCCATTGCTTCCGTTTTTGTCATTTAAATCAATGCCATATCCTTTGTATTTAATTTTGGTGATAGAATCTAATTCAAAATTTACTTTGTAAGCATTCATAATGCTTGTGTTTTCATCAGAAACAACAGAATAACTAGCGTTTGTTTTTTTTATAGTTTTTATTATGTTTTCATGCTTTTCAGGTGATATAGCAATTACTTTTGCCCCCTTTTGTGTGATGAACGAAAGAGAATCTTCAAACATTTTTAATTGTTTATTGCAATATGGGCACCACTCTCCTCTGTAAAAAAACAGTACAACTGATCCCGATTTTAGCATTTCATGAAGATTGATTTGTGTCGAATCTTGATTTATAGCTGTAAAATCTGGTGCAAGTTCTCCTAGGTGAAGACCATTAGGTTGTGAGAAAGCGAATTGGGTAATGCAAATGAAAATTAGAATCAAGAAATGCGAAAGTAATTTTTTCATAGCTTCTTTTTTTACAAAAATAGAATGCTTTTACTAAAATAATTGTCAGATAAAAGACAAAATGCTATAAATCGTTAATATTTGGAATAATTACTTTTTTTCTACCTTCATAAATAATTTTGCCTTTTTCAGATAGGCGATTAATTATAGTAGTTACAGATTGGCGGGAAGAGGCTGTGTAATCTGCAATATCTTGGTGATTTAAAAGCATCTCCATTTCAACGGTATTGCCTTTTTGTTTTCCATGATGTTTGGCGTA
The DNA here is from genome assembly GCA_964456225.1 of uncultured Chitinophaga sp. Lineage (GTDB taxonomy): Bacteria > Bacteroidota > Bacteroidia > 2-12-FULL-35-15 > 2-12-FULL-35-15 > 2-12-FULL-35-15. The sequence goes on from CAYWAV010000030.1 coordinate 29,460, forward strand.
AACTTTAAAGAAATCGGTAACTCGGGTATCTACATCTTTAAATATTAAGTCTTCGTATTTTTGTTGAAATGAAATTAGTTTTTCGTTTACAGTATCTGCATATTTAATCGACAATGTTAAATTGTTTTTAAGAACATTCAAAAAGTTAGGAGCTTCAAAAAAGCACAATTTAACTTGATCGCTTAATACTTTTGCGTATTCCTGATTATTTCGTTTTGAATTTATGTGTCCAAAAATATCACCTTGGGTTAGCATTTCTGTTATGATTTCTTTGCCATTTTCATCTTCTCTACATATTTTTACTGTTCCTACTTTTAAGATGAAAATTTTTTGCACTTCGGATTCAGAAAAAAAGATGATTTCATTTTTTTCTGCATTTTTCATATCCGAAATAATGCATAATTCTTCAATTTCCTGAGAAGTGAGTTGTTCAAATAGCTTGTGGTTTCGCAAATACCAATATTTATTGTCGGGAGCCATTTTAATCTATTATAAAGAGAATAACTGTTGAATCGCAATTAATAAGAATAATATTGAGAGCACTTTGTAGTAATATTTATTATTCATATAGGTTAAAATTAGTGCCTTATACTTACTAACGAATGTAATGATTGTGGCTAACAAAAAGAATGCACCCAATCCAGCACCTAATATAAACGAAAAATAATGGAGTTCGGTTTTTAATGTTAATAAGTTAAAGGAATCGAAGTAGATTTTAACAAATATCCAAAACGGAAGTAATTGAGGATTAAGCATTGCCAATGCAAATCCTTTCAATGCTGATTGGTAATAGGTTGATTTTTGTGGCGCGCTAATTTTTGAAATATTGTTTGAAGTGATTTTTTTTCTGAAATATATTACGGCTATTATTAGAAGTATAATAATAAAGACTATTTTGAAAACGTAATTTAATGTTTCTGATTTTTGAATATAATCACTTGCGAAGACTGCGAGTGAGCAATATATAAACTCTGGAATTGATCCTCCAATTGCAACTGCCAAAGCTGTTTTTTTGTTAAAATTAAGAACTGAATTGATAACATATAAATTTACAGGTCCCAATTGTAATGACCCAATAAAACTTATGACACAGGATGCAACAAATACAGCTATAATTGAAAGCATCACTCTGTTTTTTAAATATTTATGCTTTATTTATTTTGTTTAGCAAATAATTTTGTCCAACAAATACTCCGCATGTTCTTATTGCCCCAACAGTTACTCCTAAAACACCATGCATATTCAAATTTTGTCCAGTGAAAAATAAATTTGGAATTTTAGTAGTAGGCGAAATAAACGTTCGTATTGGATCATGATAATCTTTTGCGATTCCATACAAGCCACCATCACGAGCGCCAATATAATCACGATAAGTTAGAGGTGTTGAAACGGTATATGATTGCATAACACTTCGCAAATTTGTAATTTTTTTGGAAGTTTCATCAATTAAGCGCTCCGCTCGATTAATTTTAAATTCTTCATAAGCATCTCCACGACTATCTCTATGATGTGGAATTGTTGCAAATGTATTTTCCCATTCTTTTACTTCATTGTATTGCATGTAAGCTAAAATAGTCATGCTGTCTGCGTATTTTCCTCCCCGTGATGATTTTGGAATAAATATACAGTATCCATCAGGCCATTCATTTCCTATTTTATACATGCCAGTCCATACATCATTATGTTTGTAATGGTAGTAGTTGTGGTTTCTGTATTCAAATGTGTTTGGTTTTAGAACAATATCAACGATGAAAGCAGAAGAAGAGTTTTCAAGACTTAGTAATCTATTGCTATATGCTTTTTTAATTTTTGTAGACTCAAGCATTCCTATTGTTGTTGCGGGGTGAATGTTTGATATGAAATTTTTCCCTTCGATTTTTTCTCCACTTTTCAATTCAATATGAGTAATAATTCCATCCTTCTCAACAATTCTCGAAACTTCAGCATAGTTGCGAATTTCTCCACCCATTGCTTTTATATTTTTTGTAAGAAGTTTTTCTATTTGAGCACCTCCATCTATACATTTGTAGGAGCTTTCGATGTAGGTATTTACCACCAAAGCATGGACATATAAAGGTGTTTTTGAGCCATCGCCAGCATACAATGGATTTGAACCGGCTAATACTTGTTGAAGTTTTTGATCGGATGTTATTCCTGCAATAAAATCTTTAGCGCTTATATCTAAATATTTTGTTCCAATAATTGGTGCTTCATCTGCTCGCAATTGATACAATGGAAAGTAATCACAAACTTCTTTAATTTGTTTCACGTAATTTTTTAAGGCTTCCTTTTCTTTAGGGAATTGTAGTGAAAGTTGGTCTACGAAATTATCGTATCCTTGAGCGTGATTGTATTCTATTGGGTCGCCATCAAAACTGATTTTATCAAAACCATCCATATCCATTTTGTGCAAATGGAGTTTGTCCATAATCTCGAAATACTTAAAACTTTGATTTAAATTTTGTCCATCATTTAATCCGCCAATGTAATGAATGCCGGTATCGAAAATTGCTTTTTCGCGAACAAATATCTGTAAACTGCCACCCAGTTGACGATTTTTTTCAAGGACTAATACCTTGTATCCCTCTTTACTAAGAATGAATGCGCTTTCCAATCCTCCCAATCCACTCCCAATAATTACAACATCGTAAGCTGACATGATTAATATGCTATTTTTTAATTATATAAGTTATGTTAGAAGTCAGTTTTGTGTTATCAATTTTTTCATACTTAAAACCGTATTTTTTCACAACTTCCAAAATAAAGGATGAAGATACAAATTCTAGTTTATTTTTAGTTTTATTGAACCCCACATTTGTAGAAATAAATTCTGTATAACGTGTTCCCCAATGTCTGCCTTTCAAACTAGCATCTGCATCACGCAACAGAATCATTCCGTTCGGGTTTAGGCTATCCATGCATTTGATAAGCAGTTTTTCTTGATCCGCCATTGGTAAATAATGTAAAATATCACTTAACACAAAGGCATCACTTTTTGGTAATTCACATTCTGTTGCATCGGCAGCAAAAAAAGAAATGTTTTTTGTTTTTGAAAAGCAATTATTAGCAACTGCAATTTTTTCATAATCATAATCTGTCCCGATTACGATTCTGTCTTCGCTCATGTAAGCAAGCATATAAGGTAAAAACCCATAACCACAACCAATGTCGGTAATCGTTCCTTTTTTTGGTAATAGTGATTCGAATAATTTATAATTTCCTTCCAATTTTACTTTTACACGCATGTACCATTCTGTAATCGGACCTTTGTAAATATAATTTTTGCTCAAACGGTTAAAATAGTAATCAACTGTTTCTGTTTCTGTTCGGATTTTTGAATACTCTTCCTTGAAATATTTACTGATAGATTTTGTTTTATCACTATATGTTTCACCGTAGGATTTGTCGTTCGCATCAATGCGAGGCAAATATTTTACAGTTATGGTTCCCGGTTTTAGTAAAAAACTATCGTCTTTCCCTTGAACAAAGGCGTTTCCATGAAAAACGATGGGAACGATATCTAGCTTTAATTTTTCGGCTATATAAAAAGCACCTTTGTGGAAGCGGCCTATTTTGACAGTTTCGGAGCGGGAACCTTCAGGAAAAATTCCTAAAGAATAACCATCTGCAATCAGTTCTCTGATTTTATCTAAGTTTTCTTCATAACCTGCTGCTTTTGGAATAAATCCACCCAACCTAACAATCGGACCCATTGTTGGCGAATCCCAAACCCAATCGTTTACCATCAAAATTAATTTCGGATTGAGTGATTGCATCAACAAGGAATCAATAACAGAATGGTGGTTGGAAATAACAATTGCTGGTTTGTCTAAGTTTTCGTTTAGCTCATTAATGATACGTTTGCTAACATGTACGTTCACATAAATCATCGATTTTGTATACGCGTATCGTAAGTTGTGGAAAATTTTTAACCTAGTCTTTTTAGCGATAGGCAATAGTTTCACAATAATGAATCCTAAAGGAATCAATGTAAAGCAGCCGACTGTGAACCAAATGAATGCAAATACCGATTGTAATAAACTCAGCAAGGTGAATGGAACACGTTTTTTATCTGTACGATTTGTAATTAAAAATTTAAATAAAGCAGGTTGAATGGTATTGGAAATAATCAATACAGAAAACATTCCGATAATGGTGATTAATCCTATTGATTTCAATGCTGGATGGGATGCGAAAATTAAAACACCAATTCCGATCATAGTTGTGATAGCAGAAATAAATATTCCAGTTTTATAAGATGTTAAATTCTTTTGTCCGGTTTTATACTCACTTAACAAAGCATCCGTTATAAAAATGGCGTAATCGTCACCCAATCCAAAAATAAATGTGGAGATAATAATATTTATGATGTTGAATTTTATTCCGAATACCCCCATTATTCCAAGAATACAAAGCCAACTAAGTATCATTGGAAGAAAAGTGATTATGGCTAACTCAATTCGTCCGTATGAAAGGAGAAGCATAAAAAATACTAGCAATGATGAGATAGTAAGAATTAAATTGAAATTGTTTTTAATGATTTCAATAAAGCGATTGGTAAGGAATTTTTTATCGAATACAACTAAATGCTCATCTTCTTTAAATGCATTTACTACCTTGTCTTCATTTTCTGCAGTCGTTTTAATAACAGTTACAACTGTTGTTTCGTTTGGATTTTCTGTAATATAATTATCCAGCATGCTGGATTTTAATCCGCTGAATACGCTTGCATCAATGGTTGCAAAATCTTTATCCAGCATTTCGTAAAACTTGACAAATGCATCTTCTTTGAATTTGAATGTTGCGCTTTTAGCAATTAATTCATTTTTTAATTTCTCTTTCTTTTCCTTTGTCCAATAGTTTTTCCAGCGTTTGATGCGTTTCTCTTGTTCTTGTTTAGAAAGCAGAATGGTTGAAATGGTCGAATACTTTTTTAAAACTGAATCTTTTTCTAATTGATTTAGAAGAGGAATATTCTTTTCGCTATTTGATAATGCCTCATCCAAATTTTTTCCGCTAGTAACAAGGTAAACGCTCCGTAAGGATACATTGCTGATGGAATTCAGATTCTGCTCCGCTTTTGCTAGTTCAGGTTCCATATAATTGAAAGCCATCATGTCGCCCTCGAAACTAACAAGTTGTGAAGTGTAGATAGAAATAGCAGAAACAACAATGATAAACCAGATCAGGTATTTGTTTTTCTCGAACTTGTAAGCAGCAATTCGTTCAATGATATTTGGTCTGCGACTTTCATCTGTTACAACATTCTTTTTCTTTCTCATTAAATGCGGAAAGAGAATAAGTGTAAACAAAGCAGCACCCATTAAACTAAACGCAGCAAACATTCCAAAATCCTGTAATGCTTCGGATTTTACGAAGTACAAACTTAAAAGTGCTCCAATAGTTGTTGTACTGCCTAATGTTAAAGGAAATGCCAGGTCTTTTATAGTAGCTTCAGCAGAATTCAGATGCTTGAAATGTGTATAAAAGTGAATGGTATAATCCATTGCAATTCCCAAGATGATGGAGCCTGCACCTAAAGCAATGGCAGAAATCTCTCCCTTTAATAAATACAACATTGCCAGTGAAAACGCTCCTCCAAAAATAACAGGAATGAAAATCACAAAGAAGACTTCAATTCGTCTGAAGAATAAACTAATAAATAAAAATAATCCAATAACAGTAATTGAAAGTGTTAGAATGACATCGCTTTTTATTTGCTTTGCATTGCCAACTGCTACTGCAACACCACCAAAGTATTCGGCACTCACTTCTTTGTTTTTGGTGGCAGTTAGTGTTATACTATTGTTTATTTTCTCCAGAAGCTCAGTATTTTTTGCTGTTTCGGAAGAGGCAGGAGTAGGGGTAATGAAAAACAATAAATGTTTTTTATCTTTTGTAAATATATAACCATTCTCCAATTCAAAATTGTCGTCAAACTGTAAACTTTGCATTCGCTTTAGCGCATAGGGGGTTATTCCTATTGGGTCGCGAAGTATGTTTTTCTTTAAAATCATACTTGCTGGTGAAAGCAATGTTTTGTAGTTTTTTTCTAAGGTTGTATCTAGTCTTTCGGAAGTTATGAGGTGATCTAAGATTTGATAATCTTTTTCTTCTAAAAAGATGGGAAGATTATCATTAAAGGTGTTGTACACATCGTACATCACATCGTCATTTACTTTGTAAGTGATTTCTTTTACCAGAGAAGAATCAATTTTTTGTAATGTTGCAATTAAGCTATCTGTGAACGCAACAAGTTTATCAGGATCGGCTTCTTTTGTAGAATCCGTCATTGAGACTGTTACGACTAACCTATCAAGAAATTTTGAGTTTTTGAAAATGGTGTTAAGACGTTCAATCTTTGCATCGGTAGGCATCATTTTGGTGATGTCTTCTTCCAGTTCAATTTGTGAAGCAAAGAAACCTACAAATCCTAAAGCGCCTAAAAACAGAAGAAAGAAAAGGACTCTTCTTCTTTTTAAGATGCGATAGATAGATGTAAACAGTATTCCCATTTTTGTTTCTCGCAGATCTCGCAGATTTTCGCAGATCTTTTAATTTTGTTCTTTCTTGCCAACTGCCAACTGAACAATTGGCAACTATCTACTGTTCTTTTTTACTTCCAAATAGTTTCAGTAGCACAAATGTTAATAATCCAAATGCAATTGCCAGGATTACAGCAAAAATCATACTTCCTAATAAGTATTCATATAAATGCTGTAACACTTTACCGCTGAAAAGATATTCATGCAAAAGTTGTTTGGTCGTTTCTAATGTTAATTGATCTGTTTCAACTGTTTCGCTCATGTCTCTTCCCAACAACCATTGTCCTGTGCGTAAACTTCCATACAACAAAAAAGGAATCATGGGAGGAACGCTTATTTGTGCAGCCAATCCAACAATAGCTTTGTTTAGTTTCATAAAATGTGCCAACACTAATGCACTTACAAATTGAAATCCCCAAATGGGAACAATTCCCATAAACACACCAAAAGCCACACCCAATGATTTACGCATGACGGATTCGTTTGTATCCAGAAAATATTTTTTAACCACAGCTTTCATATTCTCAAAGCTCAGGTGTTTAACAATGCGAATAGGTTTGTACCAAAGCATCGCAGGAACAAACAAATAAATATTCAATAAGCTGATTCTTGTAAAATCTTTTCCCGGGCGAAAATGGCTGATTCTTTTGTCGCCTTCTGCATAAAATACTTTGATTGGAACTGCTAATACAGGTATTCCACGCCATGCAGCTTTTACGCTTACTTCAATTTCAAATTCATATTTAGAAGTAAAATAACGAGCACCTTTCATTTTTTGAATCGGGTAGAGGCGGTATCCCGATTGTGTATCAGGCAAATTGATTCCCGTAAAAAGCATAAACCAGAAATTAGAAAATTTATTTCCGAAGGTGTTTTTTTTCGGCATATTTTCCTGATTCAAATTACGAGCACCAATCAAAAGTGAATTAGGTGCTTGTTCAATTTTATCAATAAAAACGGGAATGTCATCAGCATAATGTTGTCCGTCACTATCAATTGTTATCGCATAACAATAGCCTTTTTTTTGTGCAGCTTTTATTCCGGTGCGCAAAGCAATTCCTTTTCCTCGATTAGGAGAATAGGAAATAATCTGAATAACTGCAAATTCTTTTAATAGTTCGGGAGTAGAATCGGTTGCTCCATCATTTATAACAATAATATTGTTTGTGAATTTGAGAACATCGGTAATTACCTGAACAATGGTTTGTTGATTGTTATAAGTAGGAATGATTACACAGCACTTAAGTGTATCTATCTTTTTCCTATATAGCTCGTAATCAACAATAACCGACATAATTCTATAGCATATTAAACAAAAAAAATGCCCCGAAAGAGGCAAATTTCCATAGCTACAAAAATAGCATTTTTATTGGTTTTAGAGATAGCAAATGGTTAGATTCCTGTACCATGCGAGTGAAACCTCGAGAAGTGGACTAAATTTCTTTGAAACTGCCTCTGAAAGTAAAGAAATTAGTGCTTTCTGCCGAAATTACGCTTTCTGCCTGAAATACGCCTGGTTCCTTGATTTTGATATTCAAAGCCATTATAACATTGGGATTCACTTCCGGATTAAGAATGGCTGTAAATTTTAAGTTGTCGCCTTTCAGCATTTGAAGCTTTTTATTGGTGATGTGTTCAACTGTTTCCTTTACCATTTGAGTTAAACAAACTCCTGGAGTAATTGGATTGCCAGGGAAATGACCATTGTAAATGTCATGCTTAGCATTCATTTCAATACTAACAATGTATTTCTCACCATTTTGTATGTCTGTTATTTTAAAAAAGTCGTTCAGTAACATTTTTTAATAAGTCAAAAGTTTTTAAGTCAAAAGTCAAAAAAAAAGTAAAAAAAAGAAAAGC
>CAYWAV010000031.1:0-4938 GCA_964456225.1 uncultured Chitinophaga sp.
GCATTATTGGTTGTGGTTGTATTATCCGCAATTGCAGCATCTTTCTTTAACTTTTCAATTGTAGCTAATGTTGCTGATGTTGTTTTTTGCTTCTCTTTTAATTCTTTTTCCAATGTAGCAACTTCGGCATTCAATTCTTTTTTCTTCGTCTTGTCTTTTTCGGATTTTGCCTCCGCTTTTTTACTTGTGATATCTTCAGAAAGAGACGATGACCATTCTTTTAATAAATCAGCTTTTTTATTTTCACGTTGTAAGTCATTTGTGATATTATCTGCAACAGCAAGTTCAACTGAATATTTTTTAGAATAATCCACCTTTATTTCTGTAGAATTATCAGTAGCAGTATTATCTACTGTTGAGTTGTCTGTTTTTGTTGTATTATCTACTACTGCATTATCAGTTGTTTTGGTTGTATTATCTACTATAGCATTATCTGTTGTTTTGGTTGTATTATCTACTATAGCATTATCTGTTGTTTTGGTTGTATTGTCTACTACTACATCACTTGCAACTATGTTGTCAGTTGTCTTCGTTGTGTTATCAACAACTGCATTGTCGGTTGTTTTTGTTGTATTGTCAGTTGTCTTTGTTGTATTGCCTACAACAGCATTATCTGCTGTTTTGGTTGTGTTATCAACTACAGCATTGTCAGTTGTTTTTACAGCAACAGTATTATCTGTAGTTACTGGTGTATTTTTAATTGTGTTTATTTGAGCTTCTAATTTTGCTTTATCAATCATAGCAACATCAGCAGCAGCCTTTTCATTGGTAGTTGTTTTTGCTTTATCATACACGTTACTAACCAAAGCAGTTTCATTTACAACACCATTATATTCTTTTTGTAGCTGTGCTACCTTTTGATCATTCAAGGCTAAATCTTTTTTGCTATCCTCGGTATCCATCTTCAAACCAGTTACCTGATCAAGCAAACCTTGTTTTACTTTTGCATTTTTTTCTTTATCAGCTTCTGTCTGAGTAGCAATTATTAAGGCTTCATTATCAGCAATTTCTTGTTTTATATCAGCAGATGTTTGAACTGCCTTTTCCCATTCACGTTTTTTGTTATCTACATCCATCTTTAAGCTATTCGCTAAAGTCGGGTTGTTATTTTGCTCCGCTAAATCATCCAATTTTTTCTGTTGTTCTTCCAGTTTAGCAAACAAAGCCGGATCAGAGTTTTTTGACTTCACTGCCGCTTCCAAATCTTTTGCATATTGCAACGACAATTCAGCTTCCTGATCTTTTGCCACTGCTCTGAATTCTATTTTTTTGGCTAAATTAAATGCAGCAACCGTTTCTTGATTTAAATTTTCTGCTTCTTTTGTTACAGCATTTGCTTCGTCAAGCGTTTCTTGTTTCTTTACATTGTCATTCATTTTAGAAGCATCATTCACTAGCTGCGCTGCCTCTTTTGCTTTGTTGATAGCTAATTCATTTTTCTGATTCGCCAATACCAATGCAACATCCGCTTGCTCTCTTAAATCTTTTGCTTCTTTAACTACATCTTGTGCATCCGAATAACCAATCTTCACAATATCTTCATTTGTTAGTTTTGTATTTGAAATATTGTCTTTTGTAACATTATCCTTAGTTGTGTTTGTAGCAATATCAGTAGAGCTTGTTGTATCTTTCACTGCAGAAGAAACGGATGAATTGTTTGCTTCTCCAACATTCACTTCCATCTTTGATTTCTCTTTAATGAAATTAAGTGCGAGCAAATAACTTGCATCGTCCAATACTTCATCAAATAAATTTTCAATGATAAGTTTATCTGTTCCCAATTCATAACTAATCTCCTGTTTCATTGGTCGGAACACATATTGCACAGGCACATCCACTACATCCGATTGAGTTGCAAATCCTGTTGCTTCCACAGTAAATAAAAACTTTCCTCCATTTGGAATGTTGATTAAATAAACTCCATTAGATGCTTTTGAGTTGAAAATACCCAATATCACATTGTCGGCTAAATCCTTTACAGTAATCTTAACATCGACTGCTTGATTATCGCGATTTTTTACAACTGCACCTTTAATGATCGCAATGTCAATTGGTTTGCGTTCTACATTAATATGATACACTGCTGTTTTACCACTTTTACTTGCACGGGCTGAAGAAAAGTAAGCTTCTTTTTCATCCTCATTTGTAACATACAAAACATCGTCATCAGGAGTATTAACAGGAAAGTCCAAGTTAACAGGTTTGTTCCAAGTATTTGTTTCCTCATTCAATGTGGTTTTATATATGTCGTATCCACCCATAGAATTATGTCCTTTGGAACAGAAATACAAAACTTTTCCATTGGGATGAAGGAAAGGAAAATCCTCATCGTATTCAGTATTTACAGGATAACCAAGTGTTTGTGGCTTACTCCACTCTCCGGTAGGAAGCTTACGAATAATGAAAATATCTTTCCCTTGATCCATGTTATCTCCATAGCTGGAAAAGAACACTTGACTATTATTGCTTGCTAAATAAATAATGGATTTTTCTTTTTTCTTTTTATCCAAAGCCGTTTTAAATACGTCTTCATCGGGCTTAGATAAAAGCTTTCCACCTATTCCGGAAATATCATAAGAGCGATAAAAATCGGTGCGACTCATTTCTTTTTTCTCAATAACAATCAAATCAGTCAAGTTGCGCAAAAGTTTTTTACCATTTCTACACATCTCAATTTGTCTGTCAACCATCAGTTTATCTGCCTTAGCACCTGATGCAACACCTTTGTATCTTGTATATTCTTTGATGGCGTCATCAAAACGATAATTCAAATGATACGCTCTTGCTAGATAATAAATCGCTTCTTTCTCTACATCAGGTTTGGCTACGGCAAATTCCAAGAAAGCAATAGGCTTCTCTTTGTCATCACTTGCATAAAGCATACAAACACCTAAACGATAATTGTAATTGGGATCTTTGGGATAAATACTGGTAAGTTGAGAGTATAAAGGATAGGCTTCTTCAAACTCATCTTCATCAAACAATTTGGAAGCCTGTGCTTTTAATTCTTCTTCCGAACCAAAAGTGGTTTGAGCCGAAGCAATGCGCGTGCTAAATGCAAACGTAATTAGTAATAAGTAAACTACCCTTACCTGCTTCATATGGAGTATTCCCGTTTTATTGGGAGAAATGTGCTTTAATTGATAAATTACAAAATGGTGATTTGCAACACGTTGCAATCTAAAATAGGATATTACAAGCCACCTTAACATACAAATTTAAGTTTTTTTATTGATTGATGCTATTTCTTAGGAAATTCCATAGATTGAGGGAGAAATGCGTGATTTTCAAATTAGGCCCCTCTGGGGCCAAAAATCATTTTCTAGCTGTTCTTTTTAGAAATGTTAGGCCCTTCTAGGGCCAAATAACAGGAAAGAAACCTTCTACCTATAAAATAATAAGTCACAAAATTCGTTTCCTTTATCGCATACACTATCTTTGCAACATGAAACTTAAACAGATTCTACCTTTTTGCCTTTTATTTATAATTGTTTTATCGTCTTGCAGAAAAGATGAACTAATTACCGACTCTTCTGCAAAACTTGAATTTTCGGTAGACAGCGTTTTGTTTGATACCGTTTTTCACTATGCTGGTTCTACTACTAAAGTATTCCGCATTTATAATAAACACGACCAACCTATTAATATTTCAAAAGCATATTTGGCAGGTGGAACAGGTTCTGCATTTAAACTAAACATTGATGGAATTTCTACAACAGCTAGCATGCCTGTTCTAACCGACATTGAAATTTTAGGTGGAGATAGCATGTATGTTTTTGTTCAAGTATATGTCAATCCTTCTGGAAGTATGCCTTTGTTGATAAAGGATTCTATCATATTTGAAACTAATGGAAATATTCAGGATGTAAAATTGACTGCAATCGGGCAAGATGTTTATTTGCATAAACCAAACGTCTTTCCAACAAATGGCTTTCCTCCTTATTCTATTATAGGAAGAGAAGGGTTTGATACTATTTTGCCAACTGATAAGCCACATTTGTTTTTTGGATACACAATAATCGATTCTGATTGCATCCTTACTATGGACCAAGGAACAAAATGTTATTTTAATAAATATGCTGTTTTGATGGTGTTTGAAGATGGCACTTTGAATGTTACAGGAGTCAAAGGAAATGAAGTTACTTTCCAGGGGGCTCGTTTAGAAGCGGAATACAAAGAGGTTCCCGGACAATGGGGGAAAATATGGCTTTATCGTTTGAGTAAAAACAACGTAATAGACTGGGCAATTATAAAAAATGGCGGAATTGGAATTCAGGTCGATACTGTTGCATCACTTACCACTCCTACTCTTCGAATATCAAACACCATTGTAAAAAACATGTCGGCTGCAGCTTTATACGGACAAGGTGCACACATTCGTGCATGGAATTGTGTATTCGCAAATTGCGGACAGTTTGTTGCAGCGCTTACCATTGGCGGGAAATACAAATTTGAACATTGTACCTTTGCAAACTATTGGTCATACGATAGCAGAACAACTCCTGCCATTTTACTTAGTAACTATTATGAATCCAGTGCAGGAACAATTCTTCGTCCGCTCGACAGTTGTTATTTTGGTAATTGCATTATTTATGGAGATATTGCTGAAGAAGTTGGAATGGATTCCTCAGCAGCAGCAGGACCTGGATTTTTTAAGTATGAATTTGAATACACTTTATTAAAAACGGAAAGAGCTATTCCAAATGGACTGCATTATAACAATGCCTATAAAAATGTTGATCCACAATTTACAGATATTGGTGCAAACAATTACAAACCAATACCAGCGGCTTTAAATATTATTGACAAGGCAAACCCTGCCTCTTTTTTACTGTTAGACATCAATAATATAACTCGCCCCTTAGGAATAAATCCTGACATTGGTGCTTACGAAGTCAATTGATATGAATTTTATGACAAACATTTAACAATAAAAAA
>CAYWAV010000031.1:5038-37742 GCA_964456225.1 uncultured Chitinophaga sp.
AAAAATTCGCTTTATAAAAATCTTGCTTTAGCTTTTTTGGATTCTTTATTTTTAAATACTCCGTTGTATTGAAGAAACAATTCGAATCCACCAACCGATTTTGTAGTAGGCGTTAATTTAGATGCAGTAACTTCATACGCTGCACCAAAACCAAATCCTTTCAATTCGTATCTGAATGTAACATACACAGCATCTCTGAAACGGTAAAACACTCCGAAATAAACGGCTTTGTCCGTTTGATTATCCGTGTAACGGGATGCTTCTTCCAAAACATATTTCACATTTAATCCACCGTTTAATAATACAGAAGTTCCTTGTTGGTAGGCAATTAAACTGGGCAACAATGTTGTATTGCTGGTTTCGCTTAATTTATATGCAATGTTCCACTGTACGCCTAATTTAGGGATCAATCTTTCTGCTCTTCCAAGTATGCTATATCGAGGTGCTGTAAAATGATGAAATGAAAAACCCAATGCACTTCTGAATAAATGGTTTGTTCTGAAATTCCAGACAAGTCCTGTAGACATATCTAAGAAACCCGTTCCGCCTCCGCCTTCAGCAACTCCAAAACTTGGATCATACGTTCCTGAAACAGGATTGTATTGACTATCCCATTTTACACCACCTAGTGCAACCGTTCTGATATTGTAACCAATTGTATACCCTAAGGTAATATTATGTTTTTGCCGTCCACCAATAAATTTAGTGTAAGAAGCCGATGCGTTGAATGATTGTTGTTTTAATTGAAAAGGACCAGCATTATCGCTAACAATATTTAATCCTGCAGCAAAAAAATCATCACTCAACATATACTTTTTGAAAATAGGTCCATCTACAGCAACATTAAATGTTTTGTATGGGTTTGTAACAGTAAACCATTGCATACGATACAAGGTGTATGCTCTGATGTCGGAGTTAATTGCTCCTGTATTCCCGGGATTAGCATTTAATGGTGCTAAATAAAACTGAGAAAAATGCAAGTCTTGTGCAAATGCAAAACATGAAAACAGTATTGCTGCAACAATTGTTATTTTTTTTATCATATCCTTTATTCTTTTTGAGAAGAACTCTTTTTTATCAATTAATTTTATCTGGCCAGCATAATTGCACCATGCTCTTTGGCTTCGCTACCGTCACAAAACACAACTATTAAATCATAAACAAACATATTGTTATTCATTCTTAATCCGATTAATTTTCCATCCCAAGAATCTGCAGGATTAGTAGTTTCAAAAACCTTTTCACCTATTCTATCAAATATTTTTAAATTGATATAATCAATTCCTCTTCCGTGAACCTGAATCACATCATTTATTCCATCACCATTGGGCGACAAACCTGTAGGCATGTAATAAGTGAAAACGTTTTCAACCACCACTGTTGTTGTTTCTGAATCGGTACATCCTGCAGGACTTGTATAAGTAACTGTATAATCCGTTGTTACAGTTGGTGAAACAGTTACTTGAGGACCGGTAGAACTTCCGGATGACCATTGATATGTTCCATCACTCGGACTTGCGTACAATGTAGTTGACTCACATGCATTGATTACTAAATTACCAGAAATGGTAACAGTAACAGGAGTACCAACAGTAATGTAAGCAGTTTGTGTCAGCGTATCAGAACCATCAGCATTGGTTGCAATCAACGTAACATCATACGATCCATTTGCATTGTAACAAATATTTGTTGGATTTTGCGAAGAAGATGAAGCAGGAGATGCACCGGGAAAAGACCAGGTCCATGATGTTGGAGAATTAGTACTCAAATCCGTAAAGTTCACACAAGCAGGAGTTGTACAGAAAATAATTTGATTCGCAGTAAAATTTGCAACAGGTGGATCACAGGTATTAACAACAATTACAACACTGTTTGATGTGGCAGGAGAACCTGTTACACAAGAAGCAGTAGAAGTCATTACAACTGTAATAACAGCACCATTAGATAAACCAGTTGTTGTAAATGTAGCAGAATTTGTTCCTGCGTTTATTCCATTCACTTGCCATTGATAACTTGGTGTTCCGCCATTTGTAGGAGTTGCAGTAAATGTTACCGGATCGCCCACACAAATTGTTAAAGGAGAACCAACAATTGAAACAGATGCAACAACAGTAGGATTAACTGTAATTATTATAGAATTGGAAGTTGCAGGAGAACCTGTTGCGCAACTCAAAGAAGATGTCATGATTACCGTCACCACATCACCATTTGCTAAAGTTGTTGTTCCAAAAGTAGCAGCTGTTGCACCTACTACATTCGTTCCATTTATTTGCCATTGATAAGTTGGAGTTGCTCCACCATTTGTTGGAGTTGCTGTGAACGTTACTAAATCACCAGCACAAATAGTTGTACTTGGAGCAGCTGAAATACTCACCGATGCAGCAACAGTAGCAACAACTGTAATCGTAATTGAATTGGATGTAGCTGGAGAACCAGTTGCACAACTCAAAGAAGAAGTCAGAATTACCGTTATCACATCCCCATTTACCAAAGTGGAAGAAGTAAATGTAGAAGACGTTGCACCACCAATATTGGTTCCGTTTAATTGCCATTGATATGTTGGTGTTGCTCCTCCGTTTGTTGGAATTGCAGTAAACGTTACAGCATCACCTGCGCAAATTGTTGCACCTGTAGAAGTAATATTTACAGAAACAGGAACAGCTGCAGATACGGTTATTGTAATTGAATTAGAAGTAACCGTGGATGGTGAAGCACATAATGCATTGGATGTCATGATTACCGTTATCACATCACCATTCACTAAAGTTGAAGATGTAAATATGGAAGACGTTGCACCACCGATATTTGTTCCATTTAATTGCCATTGATAAGTTGGAGTTGTTCCTCCATTTGTTGGAGTTGCTGTAAACGTTACCGGATCACCCACACAAATTGTTGCACCTGTTGAAGTAATTGACACCGAAGGAACAAGAATTGGATTTACCACCATTGTAATTCCCGGAGATGTTGCTGTTGTTGGTGAAGCACATGCTGCATTAGATGTCATTACTACCGTTACAATATTACCGTTTGCTAAAGTTGTTGTTGTAAAAGTAGTAGACGTAGCACCACCTACATTGGTTCCGTTTATTTGCCATTGATAAGTTGGTGTTGTTCCACCGTTTGTTGGAGTTGCTGTAAATGTAACGGATGTTCCTGCGCATATCGCTCCGGAAGGAACAGCAGCAATACTAACAGATGGCACCACAGCAGCATTAATAACAATGTTTACTCCATTATCAGTTCCTATAACTGCAGGTGTTGAACTAACAACTCTTACTCTATACCCTGCTCCTGTTGGAGTTCCGCAAGGAATAGTAGAAGCTATTACTCCAGCATTGGCAACGCTCACCAATGTTCCGATTGCAACAGGTATAGCAAAACTTCCGGCAGCGTTTGATAATTGAGCGGTGTAAGTATTTCCTGCTGTAAATGTTCCTGTACTTGTAAACGGAACATTCATTGCACTACACGCACAAAAAGGACTTCCAGTTATTGTTCCTGTTGCTATTGAATTAGCGGTTGGCACTGTTAATGTAATATCATCTACAGCAAAAGACGGATCAAAACCTGCACCATCATCATTGTTGGTCCAGTTAAATCCGATTTTAACATTCGGATTATTATTTGCACTGGCCGGTAATGCTACTGAAAATGCAGTCCATTGTCCTTGCAAACTCCCACTGTTACATGGTCCACCACAACATGGCGTTTTCGCTAAATTTGTTAGTAAGGCCCAAGTAGCTCCATCAAAATACCATAAAGAGGCATCATCATTTGCGCCATCTCCAAATTCGATATAATTAAATGCAAGTGTAATTCCTGAAAATGTAGAACAATTAATTGTAGGAGATTCTGCTCTTAAATTTGCTTCAACACAAATAATAATTCCACAAAAACCACCAATTTCATAAGCCGCACCAACATCTCCAACCCAAAAAGGACTTGAACTTACGTGCAAAGAAGCATCCGACCCGCAAGCTGTACCACAAGCTCCTGCAGCATTTCCATTTTCAGCACAACTGATATAAAATTCGCTTCCTTCAGCACCGTTTGTTCCTGTACTTGCAACTGTCCAAGGTCCGTTTGGTCCCGTTGTATAAGTTGCTGCTCCGCAATTTGCTGTACAACCGTTCGTAAATGTTTCTGTCCAGAATGTCTGAGCACTTATTTTAATAGAAGAAAGAGAAAAAACAATAACAAAAAGTGCTATTATTTTCATCACTTGGCCTTTCATTTTAAGTCTGTAACAAGTACTATTTTCCATATATATTTTTATTGGTATTGAGTAGCCTTAAATAAATCGGACACCAAGTTAAGAATTAATGCTAATAATTCAAATTTAGGATTTTATTAGTTGCGAAAAGGCTATAAATGGTCGTTTTTGTTCGACATTTCAAAAATCACAGCATTACTTTTCGGGTAATTATTTTGTTACCATCTGAGATTTTTATTAAATAAACACCTTTGCTTAAGTTTGAGGTTGGAATAACAATTTTAGAATTGGAAGAATTGAGTTTCGAAGAGAAAACTTTTTTTCCTGCTGTAGAATACAGTTCTGAGAAAATTAAGCAATCATCTGTACATGTAATTGTAATTTCCAATTGTTGCTCTACTTCCGAATTATAAGTATTTAAAATATCAAAAGTTGTTGCTTCGCGATATAAAGAAGCAATATTACTATACGAGAAATTGCCATCGTAATCCGTTTGTTTTAAACGATAATAGGAAATTCCATTTACTGGATCATCATCAAAAGCTGCATAATGGATCATTTGAATGCTATTCCCTGCTCCATCAACATTTAATAGTGTATTAAAATCTGAAGCATCAGAAGATCGTTCAATAGAAAAATAATCATTGTTAGTTTCTGTTGCAGTAATCCATTCCAACTTATTTTTTTTCTCCAATACTTGTCCTTTAAATAAAATTAATTCGATTGGTGCTGGAGTAAGTGTGCCGGATACAACAACATCATCAACTGCAAAGGAAGGATCGCTTCCCAAAGAATTATTATTGCTTTGCCACACAAATCCAGCTCTTAAATTTGTAATACCTTCACAAGTAACAGGCATGTTCCAAGTTAAATGCGTCCATCTTCCTTGCCCGCTTACACATATTTGTGATTTTAAATCATTCATACTGCCTCCTGCTCCCATTGCCGGATTTACAGATGTGGGAGCACCTGTAGCGTTTACCCATGTTGTTCCTCCATCAATACTATAAACAAAATAAGCTTTATCAGTGGCTGCTTCACCATTGCCGATATAATCAAAATCAAGAATAATATTTGTATAACCTGTAGTACTAATATTAGGAGAAGAAATTCTACGATTCGTATATATGTCTGATAAATAAGCAGCACCCGAAGCAAGTCCTGCACATACCATATGAAGCGACTGATCTCCCATTCCTGCAGCACCACAAGTATTTGCAGAAAGGCCGGATTCGTTATCATTAACTCGCCATACATTACTATATCCAAAGAAGGAGGCGTTTCCCCAAGGGGCTGTTAAATTAGTGTTTACCCAGCCACTTGCGGCTAAGGTTCCACTAAATGGTTGAGTATAAATTGCAGTTTGTGATTTTAGTGCAGAAATTGAAAATAGAACAACGAAACACATTCCGATTGATTTACTCAATTGAGCAATCTCTCTAGGTGGTAGAGCACGGAATAAATGTTTCGTTGTCATGAATTGTTCTTAATCTAAACTAATAATGTATTAAAGTTCGGAAATCTATAATCAGAATCCATTTCAAAATGCATTTATTATACTAAGTCTAATTTGATATAAATAAACATTTTAGTATATTTGATAGTATAATAACATATTAATCATACTCTTTCATGATAGCTTCAGATGAACTACATAAACTAATTAAATCACTCTCTCAATCTGAAAAAAGGTTTTTCAAAATTTATGCTTCCCGACATGTAATAGGCGAACAAAACAATTATGTTCCATTATTTGATACAATCGCTTCTCAAAAACAATACAATGAAGAAACTATAAAAGAAAAATTTAAGAATGCCCCTTTTATGGTTCGATTTGCTGCAGTAAAAAATTATTTGCATCAACTGATTCTAAAGAGCATGCGAAATTTTCATTCGGGTTCTACTATCGATATTGAATTAAAAGAGATGCTTATTGATATCGATTTTTTGTATCAAAAAGGATTGTACAAACAATGTCAGAAATTACACAAGAAAGCAGAGAAACTAGCGATTGAAACTGATAAAAAAACCAGGTTGCTGGAAATATTGGAATGGAAAGCAAAGTTACTTCAGTCCACTAACAAGGATTTTGATCAGGAAAACTTTCATAAAAATGTTTTTATTGAAGAGAATATTATCCTGAATAGCATTCGGCTTACGCTAGAATTAAAGAGTGAGGTGCTTAGCGTTTTTACAATGATTCGTAAACAAGGATTTGCACGTTCTGAGAAAGATCTAGAGTTGATTAATGATGTAATTAAGAAATATAGTAAATTGGATTACGAAAGTTTAAATTTTAACGCTAAATATTATTTAAACTATATCAATACTGTTTATTATACATCATCGGGAAACAATTCTAAAAGCTATTATTTCACAAAAAGAAATATTGATTTGCTAGAAACTATTCCATCCAAACTAAAAGAAGAAGAGTTTGAAAAATACATTGTATCTCTGAACAACCTGGTTGTAAACCTTATAAACCTTCAAAAATCCGATGAAATTAAACCTTATCTGGAGCAGATACGTTCGCTGGCAACTCACAATATCCGTGAAAATATCCTGTTGTGGGTAACCTCCTACAAACTGGTATTGGGTGTTACCATAAAATCCTGCGATTACGAACAAGCAGAAAAAATTTCCGAAGAAATTAATTTGGGAATCGGATTTTACAGCGACAAAATTCCGGCAGCTGATATTGTACTTTTTAAATTCAATATGGCTATTGTTTATTTTGTAAACAGCAAACATTCAAAAGCCATAAAAACATTGAATGAAATTATCAATGAAAGTGATTTATCACTAAGAGATGACATTCAAAGTTTTTCAAGGATCATGCGTTTGATCATTTTCTGGGAAAAAGGAGAAGAAGAGCTTCTACCCTATGCTACACTATCCACTTACCGTTTCCTATACAAGCGAAATAAATTGTACAAATTTGAAAGTGTTGTATTGAAATTTATTAAAGAAAAAGTACCACACATGAATACGAGCGGAAAACTAAAAGCAGCATTTATTGAACTAAAAAAAGAATTAGAAATACAATTACACGACTCACTAGAAAAAAAAGCCCTTGATTATTTCGATTTTATTACCTGGATAGAAAGCAAGATTACAAAAAGGAATTTCAAAACACTAGCAAAAGAGAAATTCGATAGTGGATCGAATTAGTTTACTGATAAAGTTAAATCTGTAATTAATTTTACAACAAACTCCAATTGCTGCTCACGAGTAAGCTCTGAATTATCTAGAACTACAGCATCATCCGCTTGTGTCAAAGGATTTTCTTTACGATGTGTATCTTCATGATCGCGGTAAATCAAATTTGATTTTACATCATTAAAAGAAATGTGTTGACCTTTTGATGACAACTCATCAAATCTTCGTTGTGTGCGAATATCTGTATCTGCAGTCATAAATAATTTCAATTCAGCTTTAGGGAAAACATTGGTTCCAATATCTCTTCCGTCCATCACAATGCCTTTGTTTTTACCCAACTTACGTTGAATCGCAATCATTTTAACACGAACATCGTGGATGGCACTTACTTTACTTACATTTTCGGAAACAATCATTTGACGAATTTCTTTTTCAACATTTTCACCATTCAGAAAGGTTTCAGAAGATTTTGTATGGGGATTAAATTCAAAAGAAAGATTAATCTCATCGAGCAAGCGAACAATATCACTTTCTTGAAAGCTATGATCTTTAATTACACCTTTTCTTAAAGCATAAAGTGTAACACAACGATACATTGCACCTGAATCAACATAAGCATAACCTAATTTTGAAGCCAATGCTTTCGCCAGTGTGCTTTTCCCACACGATGAGTACCCGTCAATGGCGATTGTAATTTTGCTCATAAAAAGCTCGAATTCTTATGACAATATTACTGATAATTTTCCTGAATAAAAACTATGGAATGGCTGGAGATTTAAACTTTTTAGTGTAAAAGCTGTTTAAATCCATGCTTACTGAAAAATTATTAGATGGACCGGCAAGATGGTATACTGCTCTTCCATAACTAATATGAAACTTATATATTCTGAATCCAAACCCGAAAGAGAAACCTGTTGCGCCTCTTTTTTCAGGTATTTTTAATTCTTTTCTTCTTTGGTAATTATATCCTGCACGCAAAAAAAAGTTCTTAGTTAACATAAATTCTCCACCAATTACCATGTGACGCATGAATTTATCTCCGAAAATTTTAGCTTTATTTTGCTTGATAGGTTCACCTGTCAATGGATCTTCCGTTATTGGAGGATTAGCGGGGTCGATATACGTTAAGTCCCATTTTTCAAGATTCTCGTAAACCAATGAGAAACGAAAAGGAACATGCTTGGGTTTTTTAGAAATTCCGATTTGAATTTCAAAAGGTAACTTCTCTCTATTCCCTTCAACATAAGGTTTCCATTGGCGACCAACATTTTTAACTACAACTGCTGCTGCAAATCCATGAGAAGGACGAACATAAGTTGCTCCTAAGTCGATTGCGGAGCCCCAGGAAGTATAAGACTCTAAATGTGAATAGATAGTTTTTAAGGTAACTCCAACTGTCAAATTAGTATCTAATATCGATTTTGCATAGGCCAAATTAAAACTCATCTCACTCGCTCCGAAATTTCCATCAGTATTCCCTACTGCATCTGCTCTAATAAATTTTCCATAATCCAAGTAATGAACTCCGGCACTAAAATTTCCGATTTTATCAAAATGCTTGGCATAAGCAAAATAACCATAATTGATGTCGGCAAAATAGTTGATATAACTCAAAGCAACATTGTTGCTCATTGAATCTGATAATAAAGAGGGATTAATTAAAGAAACATTTAAATCATTGTCTTTAACCGAAATTAGATTGCCACCCAAAGCAGAAACTCTGGCTGAAATAGGCAAATTCAAGAACTCATAGGTATTGTTTCCACCCGTTTGAGCTGCTGCCGAAACGCTTAAAATAAGGCCTGATAAAAGGAATAATGCTCTTCTGATGTTCATTAACACAAATGTAAATAAAAATATCCGTGTTTTAAACGGATATTTTAGTGATTTATTGTGGCATAAAAAAACTTATTTTTTCTTCTTTTCTTGCTGAATAGTCAAATCGATAGGATTCTCTACTTTTTCTTTTAATAAAGCCAGTTTTACAACATCAATCATTTTCTCTACATAATAAAATTTCAAATCTTTAATGTATTCTTTTTTGATGTCTTCGATGTCTTTTTTATTGTCGGCACTCAAAATAATTTCTTTAATGCCTGCACGTTTTGCTGCAAGAATTTTCTCTTTGATACCACCTACTGCTAATACTCTTCCGCGCAAAGTAATTTCACCAGTCATTGCTAATTTGCTCTTCACTTTGCGTTGTGTAAATGCTGATGCAATTGCCGTTAACATGGTTATACCTGCACTCGGACCATCCTTAGGTGTTGCTCCTTCTGGAACATGTATATGCACATTCCATTTATCAAACACTTCAGATTTTAAACCTAAAATAGCGCTGTGTGACTTCAAATATTCCAATGCAATTACTGCCGACTCTTTCATTACTTCACCTAAATTACCTGTCAACGTTAACTTTCCTGTCCCTTTTGTAATGCTTGTTTCAATGAATAAAATATCTCCTCCTACACTTGTCCAAGCCAAACCTGTTACTACTCCTGCAACATCATTTCCTTGATATCTGTCTTTTGCATGAGCTGGTCCCAAAATTTTCAACAAATCAGTTTGTGATACAGCAACATTATACTTTTGTTCCATAGCAATTGACTTGGCTGCATTACGCACTACTTTAGCAATTACTTTTTCAATTCCACGAACGCCACTTTCACGCGTATAATTTTCAATCATGTATTCAATCACTTCTTTATTCAGCGACAATTGATCTTTTTTTAATCCTTGTTCTTCCAATTGTTTCGGAATCAAATGACGTTTTGCAATTTCCATTTTTTCCTCAATTGTATATCCTGTAATTTCTATAATTTCCATCCTATCGCGCAAAGCAGGCTGAATAGAACTTAAAGAATTTGCAGTTGCAATAAACATCACATTGGATAAATCATAATCCATCTCCACATAGTTGTCGTAAAATGCATTGTTTTGCTCCGGATCTAACACCTCGAGCAAAGCAGATGATGGATCGCCATGAAAATCGTTTCCTACTTTATCAATTTCATCTAAAATGAAAACAGGATTGGAGGAACCAGATTTTTTTATGCTTTGCAAAACTCTTCCTGGCATGGCGCCAATATAAGTTTTACGGTGACCACGAATTTCGGCTTCATCACGCAAACCACCCAAACTCATACGAATGTACTTTCTGCCCAAACTTTCTGCAATACTTTTTCCTAAAGATGTTTTACCAACTCCTGGAGGTCCGTACAAACAAAGGATTGGTGATTTCATATTGCCTTTCAATTTCAAAACAGCCAAGTGTTCCAAAATTCGCTCTTTCACTTTATCCATCCCAAAATGGTCTTTATTCAAAACTTTTTCAGCACGTTTTAAATCAAAGTTATCTTGTGTTTTTTCATCCCAAGGCAAATCCAATAATACTTCCAAATAGTTGGTTTGAATTGAATATTCAGCAGCATTGGGATTCATGCGCTCTAATTTCCCTATCGCTTTGTCAAATGCTAATGCAACTTCTTTGCTCCAAACTTTTTTGGTTGCTCGGATTTTCATTTCTTGAATATCCTGAGTGTTATTATTCTCACCCAACTCTTCCTGAATGGTTTTCATTTGCTGGTGCAAGAAATAATCACGTTGTTGCTTATCCAAATCTACTTTAACTTTCGATTGAATTTGATTTTTCAACTCCAACATTTGAAGTTCTTTTGTCAAATTGGTCAAAACCATGGTAGCTCGCTCTTTCAAGTCAATCACTTCCAACATTTTTTGCTTCTCTTCAACAGGAGCATTCATGTTAGATGAAATAAAGTTGATTAAAAAAGAAGGACTTTCAATATTTTTTAATGCAAAACCTGCTTCACTAGGTATGTGCGGACTTTGTTTTACAATTTGAAGTGCTAAATCTTTTAAGGAAGAAACAAGAGCATCAAATTCTTTATCATCTTTTTTAGGGCGTGTTTCTGCAATTGCACTAATTGCAGCTTTCATGTAGGGTTGTGTTTGTTTTATCTCTCCTAATTCAAAACGCTTTTTACCTTGAATGATAACTGTTGTGTTGCCATCTGGCATTCGCAACATTTTTATAATTTGGGCAACTGTTCCAATTTTATTTAAATCTTCAACTGTGGGATCTTCAACAGAATCATTTTTTTGAGAAACAACACCAATAATTTTATCGCCTTTGTAAGCATCCTTGATAAGATTAATGGATTTATCTCTGCCAACAGTAATTGGAATAACAACCCCAGGAAATAGTACAGTATTACGAAGAGGCAAAATTGACAGCTCTTCGGGTACTTTTTCGGAGTTCATTTGGTCTTCATCCTCCGATGAAAGCAAAGGAATAAACTCAGTATCCTCGTCCATTAAATTATCACGAAGCATTGGTACCAAGCCGTTTAAGTCGAAATTATCAGTCATATTGTGAGTAGAATTAAGTCTTTTTTATAAATTTTCTTCCTTTATTTTCAATTGCTGTGCCATTGGGGGAATTTAGACAAATTGGCACAGTACGGATAACGAATTATTACGAATTTACGAATCTGTAGACTAGATTAATTGATTCCATTTTGCCCACATCGTTGGATATAAAGGCTGAATATTCTTATTCTTAATAACTAAGGCAATATTTTTTTGTAATTCTTTTGTAAGAAAAATTATGTGACCGTTCTCTTGTTTAGATATCAAAAAAACTCTTTCATTTGACTTATTTATAAGTAATTGGTCATTTAGCATATCTGCCAGATTCTTCAATACAATTCCATTTTTTTTAATGCTGTCCTTTCCCGCAAAAAATATGTATTCTTTATCATTAACATCAATTCTGCATACAATTTGATTTCCATCAATTTTCATTGATTCGTTGGTGTATAAGAATGGTATGGAAAGCTTATTAAATGTATGTTTGATTAATTTTAAAGATTTTGATAACCCACCCTTTTCTGTTAAGTCATTTTCATTTAATGGATATAATCTATAATCCATAGGAATAATTGCACCTTCAAAATATGCTGTTTCCAAGCCTTTATTTTTGATTAGGGAATTATTCAAAGCTTCGTAAATTAGTGAAGTATCCTTTTTATCAGAATATTTAAAATAATCCAGTTTAGTTATTTGATCGAGAAAAATTTCAGGATTAACCATGTGTGTAAAACTTTCATTTCTATTGCTTGCCCAGTGCCAAACAAATATTGAAGATACAATTGTAACAATTGCACCTAAAAGATGATTATTTATAAATTCAGGAATTTGCATTTTTATTCGACTTCATCAAATAATAAATATTAATACCAACAATCGCCACATTGGTAAAAATAATTGGAATAGAAAAACCTAGTAGAATTCCATAAGCAACAAAAAGAACACATCCAATTGAATTGATAATACGAAGTGTTTTCATATTTTTCATCAAAAATGAAATCAATACAATTAAGGATGCTAAATAACCAACAATTTCGGTTGAGGAAAATTCCATATAAATAAGATTATTTTCTATATTTTTCTGTTAATTCAAAAACATGAGTTAAGATATTTTGTTCAATTTCGTTAAACACCATCCCTCTTCGTTCCATTACACGCGCTGCTACTTCAAAGGCATCATTTGTTTTATAAGTGGTGAATCCTGCGGCACCACCCCAAGAAAAAGAAGGAACAAAATTGCGTGGAAATCCTGAACCAAAAATATTTGCATTTACTCCAACCACTGTTCCTGTATTAAACATCGTATTGATTCCACATTTACTGTGATCGCCCATAATTAAGCCACAAAACGTAAGACCCGTATTTACAAAACGTTCTTTTTCGTAGTTCCACAATTTTACTTCTGCATAATTATTTTTCAAATTGGAGTTGTTGCTATCGGCACCAATGTTGCACCATTCACCCAATACAGAATTTCCTAAAAACCCATCGTGACCTTTGTTTGAATACCCAAATATCACCGAATTATTTATCTCTCCTCCCACTTTACTATGTGGCCCAACTGTAGTAGGTCCGTATATTTTCGCGCCTAATTTTAATGCTGAATGTTCACACAATGCAAACGGTCCACGCACAATCGAACCTTCCATGATCTCCGCATCTTTTCCAATGTAAATCGGACCAGTAGATGCATTTAAAATGGCGCATTCCACTTTGGCTCCTTCTTCAACAAAAACATGTTCTACTCCTATCACTTGATTTGTTTTGCTTAATGCCAGTGATTTTCTTCCTTTCGTAATTAATTCAAAATCTTCTTTTATTGCTTCTCCATTTTTAGAAAAAATATCCCAAGGGTTTTCTACTCTCATTGCTTGTGCAACCGATTCGAAATTTGTAAAACCATCAATGTTTTTACAATCAAAATTTTTATTGTCACCTGAATTAACGGCAATTACAACACCGGCAGTTAAAAGTGCTTGCTTGGCTTGTAATGATTTTATTTCTTCTAGTAATTTTGCATTCGGACAAAATGAACCATTGATCCACACATTATCTGTATCGATAGCAAATTCGGTTGGGAATTTTTTGTTTAAGTATTCTTCCGTTTGAAAAGAAAGCTTTGCATCCAATACTTTCTCCCATTTTTCACGAATGGTTAAAATACCAATACGAATTTCAGCAACCGGACGTGTGAATGTCAGTGGTAAAAGATTAATTCTTGTATTGTCGTCAAATAGGATATAGTTCATTGGCCGTATTGTTTGTTGGTGTAATCATTGCGAGGAACGAAGATATTTCTAATAAAGGAAGACTAGTATTCTTCTCGTGAAAGATTGCTTCGTTCCTCGTAATGACGTTCTAATTTTAATTCGTTTCAGTTTCTTTCTTATTAAGCATTGTAATATACGTATCTATTTGTCGCAAAAAATATTTCACAGTTTTTGTTCCATCAGAATCAATCATCATGTCGTGAATTTCAATATCGTTCTGATCAAACTTTCCAACTTTAAAACGTGCTTTGGACAATGCTGCAATATATTTCAAAGGAAAATGATCATGAATATTTAAATCAATCAACAAGTCGAACTCTTCATTGATGAAATTTCGAATAACAACCGAATTAGGAGTTCCCATCCAATTTAATTCTTTGGTAGAAAAAAAATCATATTCCAATTTTGAATACGTTAATGTCGGAATTTCTTTAGTACTAAAGTAACCGATTACTTTTACTTTTTTCAAATGTTCACGCAAATAAACAACATAGCGTTTTACAATTTCGTAATCCTCAGTATTGGTAGCATCGAAAACAATTCCTACTGTTTTTATTTTTTCAAAATTAAACTGATTGGGTTGACGGTCTCTGCCGGAAGAAAGAATTTCTTTCTTCAAGGCATTGTTAGCTATATATTGTTTAATTCCTTTTAACATGCATTCGTCTTTGGTAAGAAACAAATCCCCCTA
The DNA here is from genome assembly GCA_964456225.1 of uncultured Chitinophaga sp. Taxonomy (GTDB): domain Bacteria; phylum Bacteroidota; class Bacteroidia; order 2-12-FULL-35-15; family 2-12-FULL-35-15; genus 2-12-FULL-35-15. Next base: position 19,764 of record CAYWAV010000031.1, read on the forward strand.
GCTCCCTTTTCCAAAGGGGGAATTTGTTCTAAAACACTTGTCTTATCGACTTTGTCAATTGTCTATTATTTTTTATTGTCGACTTTTCATTCCACCATCTTAATAAATTCATCTTCTGTAATAACTTTTACCCCTAACTTCTCTGCTTTCTTCAACTTTTCAGGCCCCATGTTTTCTCCTGCTAATACAAAATTTGTTTTTCCGGAAATAGAGCCTACATTTTTGCCCCCGTTTTGCTCAATCGTCTTTTTAATTTCATCACGAGAAAATTTACTAAACACACCAGAAACTACAAAAGACAAATCTTTTAGTTTTTCGCTGGTATTTGTCAGTTGTTCTTCCGACAATTCAAATTGCAAGCCTGCAGCGTTTAGCTTGTGTAATATTTCTTCAATGCGCTTGTTCGAAAAGTAATCAACAATTGTTTGGGCTGTACGCTCACCAACATCTCCAACTTCCAGTAATTCTAGTAAGGTAGCACCTTTTATCGATTCAATATTTTTATAATAAAAAGCTAATTTTTTAGCAGTCGTCTCTCCGATGTGTCGAATACCAATTGCAAATAAAACACGTTCGAATGGCACACTTTTAGAAGCTTCAACACCGGCCAATAAATTATTCGCGCTCTTTTCAGCCATGCGTTCAATTTTCAACAAATCTTCTTTTTTTAATTCATAAATATCTGCAATTGTTTTTACCAATCCGGCATCATATAACTGAGCGATTGTTTCTGCACCCATACTATCAATGTTCATGGCTTTACGGGAAACAAAATGTTCCATCTTTCCTTTTACTTGAGGAGGGCAACCTAATTCATTTGGACAATAATGGTTTGCTTCTCCTTCGCTTCTAATCAGCTCTGTATTACATTCGGGGCAATGCGTAATGTATTTTGTTGGCTGATTGGAATCAGAAAACAAATCTCTTTTGCTTTCATCTACCGAAATAATTTTAGGAATAATTTCTCCACCTTTTTCAACAAAAACCGTATCGCCAATTCTAACATCTAATTTTTCAATAATATCAGCATTGTGCAATGAAGCTCTTTTAACGGTAGTTCCAGCCAATTGAACAGGTTTTAAATTTGCGACAGGTGTAATTGCTCCCGTTCTACCAACTTGGTAAGAAATGCTTTCTAAAATAGTAGATACTCTTGCAGCCTTGAATTTATAGGCAATTGCCCAACGCGGAGATTTTGCAGTAAAGCCCAAGAATTTTTGTTGCTCATAGGAATTTACTTTTATCACCACTCCATCCGTCTCCACATTTAAATCGTGACGTTTTTTATCCCACTTTTCTAAATACTTTATCAAACCCTCCACAGAAGAAACTTTTTCCATATCAGCCGACACTTTGAATCCCCACTTTTTTGCTTCAATTAAACTGTCGTAATGCGAAGTGAATGGCAAATTATTTCCCAGTACCGAATACAAATAGCAATCTAATTTTCGTTCAGCTACAGCTTTTGAATCCTGTTGTTTTAATGAACCGGAAGTTGCATTACGAGGGTTTTTTAATTGTTTTTCAAAAATTTCTTCTTCATCATATCCTTCTTCAATGAGTTGCTTTCGCATTTCTTCATTAATTCTAAGGAACTCACTTTTCGGCATAAAAATTTCACCACGAATTTCAAATTCGGCAGGATAATTTTTTCCTCTGAGTTTAAGTGGAATACTGTTTATGGTTTTTACGTTTGCAGTAATATCATCTCCATTTTCTCCATCTCCTCTGGTAACAGCCTGTGTAAGCAATCCGTCAATATAGGTTAAGGAAATAGAAACGCCATCGTATTTTAATTCAGCAACATATTCAAACTCCGAAATTCCGGCTTTTTTAATTCGTTCATCAAAATCGCGTAATTCTTCTTCATTGTAAGTGTTGCTCAAAGAAAGCATTGGATATTTATGCTTTACATTTTTAAATTCTTTGGTAATTGTTCCGCCTACACGCTGTGAAGGGGAATCCGGCAATACATATTCAGGGTTCTGTTTTTCAAGGGCGAGTAACTCTTCCAACAATTTATCAAAGTCAAAATCGCTAATTGTAGGATTAGAAAGCACATAATAATTATAATTATGCTCTTCTAGCTCTTTGGAAATTTTCTCGATTGTATTTTTAATGCTGTCACTCATAAATTATTTTTGTTCGCCAGCTGCGTTATCTTTAAAGTCTTCGTTTAAAATAAAATACATTGGAAAGGTCATTTTAACACGCGCCAATTTCTCATCATGTTTTCCGGGATACCATTTAATCATCTCCATTACACGTATAGCCTCTTGATCGCAGCCTCCGCCAACAGATTTAGCAACACCGATATTTGTCATCAAACCGCTTGGTTCAACAATAAAACTTAAAATAACTGTTCCTTGAATATTTGAAAGTTGTGCTTGACGAGGATATTCTAAATTTTCTTTGATAAAATCCTGCAATGCATAACTTCCTTTCTCGTAAACAGGCATTTGTACACCAGATGTGTAGACCTTTCCGGTTGAATCAATTTTAGAATCGGCAATATATTTAAACTTTTCGTATCCTCTCTTTTTACATATTTTAGCATATTTGCTGGGATCAAAGTCAAAAGTAACCGACCAATTAGCATCCACATATTGTCCTTCTTTTACTGCTGGCACCCATTGGTACAAATCAAATATTCTCATCGCTTCTGCATTCGTTTCTTTGTCACCTTTCATTTCTAATTTAACATCAGCAACAGAACTGTCTTTTTTAATAACAAAATTAATAGTCACTTTTTCGAAATATTTATTTTTAAGCGCTTTTTCAGGAAAGATCATCTCTTGCTCAAAAACTCTTTTAAATTCATTTTTCCCGCCAACATTTGTTGGAAAAACTTCCACTGTAAATCCTCCTTGCGAATACAAAGCTGTTGCAAACAAAAAGTGCATTACACAAACAAAAACTAACTTTTTCATTCAACTAATTTTTAAATATTACCTCGCAATATACGATTATTATTGCTTAAATCTTTTATCAATTCTACATTCTTAAAGCCTTTATTTTCAAGCAGATTCTTTGTTTCGGAGCCGAGTGCTTGATTGATTTCGAAATAAATTTTCCCATTTTTATTCAAATGCTTTAAGGCATAATCACAAATCGCTTTATAAAACAATAATGGGTCGTCATTCTCAACAAAAAGTGCCAAATGTGGCTCGTATTGTAATACATTTTTATTCATCGTTTCTTTTTCAGAAATACAGATGTATGGAGGATTACTAATTATAATATCGGAGACGAATGTCGGAAGTTGGATGTCGGATGTCGGATGTAATATGTCATCTAAAACGAACTCTACTTCTACTCCATTGAGAATTGTGTTTTGTTTTGCAACCTCCAATGCTTCAATAGCAATATCCATTCCTGCTACTTTTGCTGAAGGAATATTCTTTTTTAATGCAATTGGAATACAGCCACTACCCGTTCCTATATCTAAAATAGCTGGTGCATCCATTTTATTATCCTTAATAATCAAATGAACCAATTCTTCTGTTTCTGGGCGAGGAATCAAAACGTGTTCGTTTACTTTAAATTTTAATCCGTAAAAATCTGCTTCACCTAAAACGTACTGAATAGGTTTGTGTTTTTTCAATTCTTTAATAGCAAAATTAAATTTGAGTAATTCCGACTCGCTTACTGTTTTGTTTTCTTGCGATATCAAATCAGTGCGACTCATTTTCAAATAAAATTCAAAACAATAAGCAATTATGGTTTCCAACTCATCATTTTCGTATGAATCTTTCAATTCAGCACGAAAAAAGTTAAGAATGTCTTTTATTTTATTTGAAGCAATTTTCATACCTTGCAAAGGTAAGAATAGTTAATACACCTGATTAAAAAATGAGCAATAACGAAACATATATAAAACGCTGTCTTGATTTGGCAGTAAAAGGTTTAGGACAAGTTGCTCCCAACCCAATGGTTGGCTGTGTAATAGTTTGTGATGGAGAAATTATTGGAGAAGGGTATCACGAACAATACGGACAAGCACATGCGGAAGTAAACGCGGTGAATTCAGTAAAAGACAAGTCGCTTTTAAAAAAATCCACTTTATATGTCAATCTAGAGCCTTGCTCCCACTTTGGGAAAACACCTCCTTGTGCCGATTTAATTATTGAACATAAAATTCCTTACGTTGTTATTGGCAGCATTGATAGCAATTCATTAGTATCAGGAAAAGGAATTGAAAAACTTGCAAAAGCAGGCGTAGATGTAAAAAGTGGAACACTGGAAGATGATTGCAAAAAATTGAACAAGCGTTTTTTTACATATCACGAAAAAAAGCGTCCATACATTATTCTGAAATGGGCGCAAACTGCTGATGGATTTATTGATGTAAAACGCAATGAAGAAGGGACTTCCAAGCCTATTCAAATCAGCAATTCCGATTCTAAAAAACTATTACACTTGTGGAGAAGTCAGGAACAAGCCATTATGATTGGAACAAACACAGCTTTGCTAGATAATCCTCAGTTAACGGTTAGAGAAGTGGAAGGGAAAAATCCGCTTCGAATTACAGTAGACAAGTGGCTAAGAATTCCAAAACAGTTTAATTTATTTGACAAAACTACTCCTACGCTTATTTTCACATCCGTAAACGAACCGTCACAAACTAATTTAGAATTTGTGCAAGTTGATTTTGAAAAAGCAGTTATTCCTCAGATGCTGGATGAGTTATACAAAAGAAACATTCAATCACTAATAGTTGAAGGGGGAGAAAATATTTTAAATAGTTTTATTGACGCGGGATTATGGGATTCGGCAAGAGTATTTATTTCAGAAAAAACGCTGGGAAAAGGTGTAAGTGCTCCAATAATGCAGCAACAAGCTATTATAAAAGAAAATATTAGTGGAGATAAATTATTATTTTATATAAAGTAATTCCGTTAATCAACTATCCTACTTGCTCATCAAACAAACTATCCCACAACTTTCAATTATTTTTTTCTGCATTGCAAAAAATGCATTTCATTAAAACGTAGCTTATTATAGTGAGAACTATATTATTTGTTAGTAAATAGTAAAACTTTTTAGTTTTTCTTTCGTAACAACACTTTAGATAAACTAAGCAAAACTCACCATAATTTTACTAGAATGAATAAACTCTACAAGAATCTCTTTTTTGTTTTATCGTTCTTGCTTCTCTCCCTTGAAGGATTTTCCACCCACATTGTAGGTGGCTCTTTAACATATGAATATTTAGGAGCAAATACTTATACGGTAAAGCTCACCATGTATCGTGATTGTTGCCCAACCTGCGCAGCTTTTCCTGCAAACCCTGTAATACTTATCAGAAGAGCAGATGGTGTAAATTATACACCAGCATCAGTTACTCTAAACACTATAAGCACAACACCGGTTGGAGCAGTTTTGCCTCCCTGTGCAACAGCTCCCGGCTCTCCCCCATGTGCTGAAGAGCGTGTTTACTCAGCCAATGTTGTATTACCACCTTCCGTAGGTGGTCTGCATTTACATTATTCAGTATGTTGTAGAAATGGAACTATTAATAATATTACAACGCCAGGTGCTGCAGGTGAAACATTTTATGCGTTCATCCCTGGATCTCTTAATCAATGGGTGGAAGGTTTTGTTCTTGCAAACGGAACTAATTCAGATGCAGGAGCAACGGCATGGACGAGAACACTTGGTTCTACACCTCCAACAACAGCTACTGTAAACGCTGAAGTTTTTGAAGTTACTGGAGCAAATGCTGTTAACAGATGGCAGGAAGATTTTACATTAGCAAATGGAACAACTGTTGACGCTGGAGCTACTGCTTGGACTAGAACGCTAGGTGCAACACCTCCTACTTCTGCACAAGTAAATACAAACCAATTTGAAGTTATTGGGGCTAATAACGCTTTAATGACATGGACATCTCAAGTAATTAATATTGCTGCTTATCCTGAAGGAATTAATTTAAGTGTAGATCTTTCTGAAGCGGGAGCAATGGATGTTGGAGACAATATTACTGTATCCTATTCACTCAATGGCGGGGCTTCGATAATATTTCCAGTCAGCGGTTTTATTGCAGATGACTTTGGAGCTGCTGTTGCTAGTGCTACTGGTATATCAGGAACTACTGTTCAGATATTTATTACAACAGTATATGATGCTGCTTCACCCGCAACCGAAATTTATCGTTTTGATAATGTGACAGTTTCTTCAAATGCGTCTGCTACATGGACTTCACAAGTCGTTAACATTGCTGCATATCCTTCTGTAAATTTAAGTGTTATTGCTTCTCGCGCAGGGACAATGGAAGCAGGCGATTCGCTACAATTATTTTATTCGCTGAATGGTGGTCCGTTAACTTTGTTTACAACAAACGGACAATTGCTTGGCAATTTTGCTACTCCATCAACAGCAACAACAACAGGGTTAACCGGCTCAACTATACAAATAGTTATAAGAGCTACTTATAATGCTGCATCTCCGAATACTGAAATTTATAGATGGGACATGGTTTCCATTTATAGCCCCTTCATTACTAATAGTAGCCCTGTTTTTGGAACTCCACCACCACTCTATTTATGTGCTGTAAATCCTTTCTCAATTAATTATTCGGCAACTGATACTGATGGAGATAGTTTGGTTTATTCTATGATGACCCCATACACGGATGTACCTGCTCCTACTTTTCCAGAAAATACTGCTAACTTAACTTCTGTTACTTGGACTGCCGGATTTTCTGCAACATCTCCTTTTAACACTGGAGGACCAGGAGTAACACTTAATTCAGTTACTGGAATAATTACAGGCTCTGCAAATTCACTGGGTCAATATGTTTTCGGGGTGAAATGCTCTGAATACAGAAGCGGAAAATTAATAAGCGAAATAGTTCGAGATTATCAAGCCAATGTTATTAATTGTCCACCTTTTGTTCCTACAACGCCCACAGCTGGAACAAGCAGTGGATCTAGTACAATATGCGCAGGGCAAACATTAAATTTAACTGCAAGTTCTCCTGATGCGGGTGTTACTTATTCGTGGACAGGACCAAATGGATTTACTTCCTCGTTACAAAACCCATCCATTCCCGCAATCACATTACTTGGTGCGGGAACTTATTCTGTAACTGCAACAGTTGCTGGATGTACAAGTTCTGCAGGGACAATTACTATTACTGTAAATCCAACACCTATTGCTCCAACAGCTGGAAGTAACAGTCCAGTTTGTGCGAACGCAACAATTAGTCTTACATCTAATACTGTTGCAGGAGCTACATATTCCTGGACAGGCCCAAGTGCATTTACATCAGCTCTAGAAGATCCGACAATTGCATCAGCAACAGCAGCGATGGCCGGAACATATTCTCTAACAGTAACAGTAGCCGGCTGTACAAGTCCGGTAGCAACAACAACGGTTGTTGTAAATCCCACACCAGCAGCACCAACTGTAGGAAGTAATTCTCCGGTTTGTGCGAACGCAACAATTAATCTTACTTCGAATACTGTTGCAGGTGCAACTTATTCATGGACCGGCCCAAATGCATTTACATCAGCTTTGGAAGATCCTACAATTGCAACGGCAACAGCAGCAATGGCTGGCACATATTCTTTAACAGTAACGTTAGCAGGTTGTACAAGCCCTATAGCAACAACTGTAGTAGTTGTAAATCCAACACCGGCAGCACCTATAGCAGGAAGTAATTCTCCGGTTTGTGCAGGCGCAACAATATTATTGACATCAAATACGGTTGCCGGGGCAACTTATTCATGGACTGGTCCGGCTGCATTTACATCAGCACTAGAAGATCCAACCCGTCCTGTTGCCACAGCAGCGATGGCCGGAACATATTCTTTAACAGTAACGGTAGCCGGTTGTACAAGCCCTATAGCAACAACTGTAGTCGTTGTAAATCCAACACCTGTTGCTCCAACAGCAGGAAGTAATTCTCCGGTTTGTGCAGGAACTACTATCAACCTTACATCCAATACTGTTGCGGGGGCAACGTATTCATGGACAGGCCCAAGTGCATTTACTTCAGCACTAGAAGATCCTACCATTGCAGCAGCAACAGCAGCAATGGCCGGAACATATTCTTTAACAGTAACGGTAGCTGGATGTACAAGTCCTGTAGCAACAACAACAGTAATTGTAAATCCAATTCCAGCGGCACCAACAGCAGGAAGTAATTCACCTGTTTGTACTGGCGCAACAATATTATTGACCTCCAATACGATTGCCGGAGCAACTTATTCATGGACTGGTCCGGCCGCATTTGCATCAGCATTAGAAGATCCAACCCGTCCGGCTTCAACTTTAGCAATGGCTGGAACATATTCTGTAACAGTAACAGTAGCAGGTTGTACCAGTCCGGTAGCAACAACAACGGTAATTGTAAATCCAACACCTGTTGCTCCAACAGCAGGAAGCAATTCTCCGGTTTGTGCAGGAACTCCTATCAACCTAACATCCAATACTGTTGCAGGGGCAACGTATTCATGGACCGGCCCAAGTGCATTTACATCAGCTTTGGAAGATCCTACAATTGCACCAGCAACAGCAGCAATGGCCGGAACATATTCTGTAACAGTAACAGTAGCAGGTTGTACAAGTCCGGTAGCGACAACAACGGTTGTTGTAAATCCAATTCCTGCAACTCCAACTGCAGGAAGTAATTCTCCAATTTGCGTGGGAGCAACTTTAAATCTTACAACACCGGCAGCTGCAGGGGCAACCTATTCATGGACTGGTCCGAATAGTTTTTCTTCAGCCTTGCAAAATCCATCTATAGCTGGGGCAACGGCATTAGCAACAGGAACATATTCAATTACTGTTACAATAAGCGGATGTACTAGTGCAGCAGGAACGGTTGTGGTAACAGTAAATGCAACACCGGCTGCACCAACAGCTGGAAGCAATAGTCCGCTTTGTGTTGGTTCAACTTTAAATTTAACAGCAAGTAGTATTGCAGGTGCAACGTATAGCTGGACCGGACCAAATAGTTTTTCTTCAACATTACAAAATCCAAGTATAGTTGGTGCAACTGCACTTGCCGCTGGAACCTATACTGTTGTGGCAAATAATGGTTGTGCAAGTTCTCCTGCAACAACAGTTGTTGTTGTAAATCCAATTCCTTCAGCACCTGTAGCGGGTAGCAATAGCCCAATTTGTTTAGGCGGAACGTTAAATCTTACAGCAAGTGCAATTGCAGGAGCAACATATAGCTGGACCGGCCCGAATAGTTTTTCATCCGCAATACAAAATCCAAGTATAGCAGGCGTTACTCTTTTAGCAGCAGGAACATATTCTGTTACTGCAACTGTAAACGGTTGTACCGGGGCTGCAGGAACCGTAACAGTAATTGTAAACACACCTCCTTCTTTTCCTCCAACAACAGGAAGTAATAGTCCAGTTTGTACAGGAACAACATTAAATCTTACAGCGACTTCTGTTGCCGGTGCAACTTTTAGCTGGACGGGACCGAATAGTTTTTCATCCACCTTACAAAATCCTTCTATTGCAAGTGTTACACTCTTAGCAGCTGGGACATATTCTGTTACGGCAACGGTTCCAGGTTGTGCAACAAGTCCTGTAGGAACTGTTACTGTTGTTGTAAATGCAACGCCTGCAGCTCCAACAGCAGGAAGCAACAGCCCTGTATGTGTAGGTGGTACTTTAAATTTAACAGCGAGTAATATTGCAGGTGCAACTTATAGTTGGATAGGTCCAAATAGTTTTGTTGATACGAACCAAAACCCTAGTATTGTAGGAGTTACAGCGTTGGCTGCAGGAACATATTCTGTTACCGCAACTGTTAGTGGATGTACAAGTGTGTTTGGAACAACAACTGTTGTTGTAAATCCAATTCCTTCTACTCCTGCTCCCGGAAGTAATAGTCCAATTTGTGTTGGAGGAACAATTATGTTGACAACAACTGCTGTTGCTGGAGCAACGTATAGCTGGACCGGACCAAATAGTTTTAGTTCTTCTTTACAAAATCCGACAATACCTGGAGCGACAGTAGCAGCTGATGGAACTTATACACTTACAATTACAGTGAGTGGATGTACGAGTGCAGCTGGAACAGTAGTAGTGACTATAAATGCGGCTCCAGCAACCCCAACAGCAAGTTCTAATAGTCCAGTATGCACAGGAGATACATTATTTTTATCAGTCACAACGGTAGCCGGAGCTACGTATAGCTGGACTGGTCCGAACGCATTTGCATCATCCTTACAAAACCCTCTTATTGTAAACCCAACTGCATTAGCAGCTGGAACATATACTGTTGTTGCTAATAACGGTTGTGCTACTTCACCGGCAACAACAACAGTGATTGTAAATCCTACACCAGTAGCACCTACTGCAGGAAGCAACAGTGCGATATGCGAAGGCTCCAACTTAAATTTAACTGCAAGTACTATTGCAGGTGCGACTTATAGTTGGAGTGGACCAAATAGTTTTTCATCGGCATTGCAAAACCCAACAATTTCGGGGGCAACAGCATTAGCTGCGGGAACATATTCTTTAACTGTAACCGTAAATGGTTGTATCAGTTCTATTGCTACAACAAATGTTATTATAAACATTCCAGCAATATCTAATGCAGGAAGTAATCAAACAGTTTGTGCAAACAATGCGGTAGTTACTTTGAATGGTTTGGTTAGCGGTGGTTCAGTTACGGGTAACTGGACAACAAGTGGAACAGGAACTTTCAGTCCATCCTCTACAACATTAAATGCAACATACACTCCAAGCAATGCAGATACGACATCAGGAAGTGTGACACTAACATTAACATCAACAAATAACGGAGCTTGTGTAGCATCTGTTTCAACTATAACAATTACCATTACTGATGCACCAATTGCAAATGCAGGAATTGATCAGGCAGTTTGTATTAATAATGCAGATGTAATTTTAAATGGAACAGTAAGTATTGCAAGTGGCGGAATCTGGTCCACTTCGGGTGATGGAACATTTAGTCCTTCGGCAAGTGTTTTAAATCCTACTTATACACCGGGCTCTGCTGATTTAGCAGGAGGAATAATTACTTTAACATTAACAACAACTGGAAATGGAACCTGTTTAGCTGATGCTGATCAGATGATTATTACAATTACTGCTGCACCTACAGCAAATGCAGGCCCTGATCAAATACTTTGTCAATCATCTCCTAACGCCTCATTAAATGGAATAATTACTGGAGCACCAACAGGAATTTGGACAACATTAGGAAGTGGAACATTTTCTCCTTCCGTTACAACCCTTAATGCAACCTATATTCCAAGCACAGCAGATACAGCAACAGGAAATGTTACATTAATTTTAACTTCCACAAATAATGGAGGATGTAATCCTGTATCAGATACAATGTTAATTTCTTATACGGATATTCCTGTAGTTTTTGCAGGAGCAAATCAAACAGTTTGTGCAAATAATGCGAATGTTAGTTTGAATGGAGTTGTTTCTGTTGGAAGTACAACAGGCATTTGGACGACATCAGGGAGTGGTACTTTCAGCCCTTCTGCAACAACTCTTAACGCAACTTATATTCCAAGTGCAGCTGATACTTTAGCAGGAAGTGTTATACTAACACTTAGTTCAACAAGCTCTTGTGTTGTAATTACAGATAATTTAATTGTAACCATCACAGATGCTCCTGCTGTAAATGCCGGTGCAGCTATTTTTGTATGTGCAAACAATGCAGATGCAAATTATTCTGCAACAATTTCCGGAGGAAGTACAACAGGAATTTGGACAAGTTCCGGCTCCGGAACATTCAGTCCGGATAACATAAGCTTAACAGGAACCTATACGCCAAGTGCTGCTGACACTAGTGCTGGAACAGTTTATTTGATACTTACTTCAACTGGTAATGGTACTTGTAATGCTGTAGCTGATACAATATTATTAACCATTACTCCGCCACCAACCGTTTTTGCAGGAAGTGATGCAAGTGTTTGTGCGAATTCTTCCTTAGTATTAAGTGGAGGAATAATTGGAGGAGCAGGAACTATAATATGGACAACAAGTGGAACAGGAACTTTTTCTCCTGATGCATTCGCATTGAATGCAACATATACTCCAAGCACTGCCGATACAACATCAGGAAGTGTAACATTAACAATTACATCAACAAGTAATGGAGGTTGTATTGCAGCTACTGATCAGGTATTCGTAACAATTACGGATGCTCCTACTGTTGATGCAGGTCCTGATCAAACTGTTTGCGGAAACAATCCTTCTACCAATTTAAGTGCTCTGGTTAATATCGCTACAGGTGTTGTGTGGACTACTTTGGGAGATGGAACATTTTTTTCAACAACATCATTAAACACAACTTATGCTCCGGGTACAACTGATATAACAAATACAAGTGTAACACTTATCGCTTCGAGCACGGGTAATGGAACGTGTGTTGCTGTTACCGATACAGTTGTGATTTTAATCGGCCCTGCTCCTATAGTAAATGCAGGCGCAAATATATTTATCTGTACAGGAACAACAACAGCAAATTTAAGTGGTAGCGTTTCAGGAGCTACTACAACTGGAATATGGACGACTTTAGGAACTGGAACATTTTCTTTGGATACAGATTTAAATGCGACATATACATTAAGTACAGCAGATACAAGTGCCGGAAGTGTGATGGTGATTCTTACTTCTACAAATAACGGAACTTGTAATCCCGTTAGTGATACTGTTTCTATTACAATAACAACAATTCCAACAACTTTTGCAGGAAACGATACTTCAGCTTGTGCTAACAATTCTGTGATTGCCTTATCAGGTTCTGTGATTGGTGGTTCAGGATTAGGACAATGGACAACATCGGGAAGCGGAACATTTACTCCAAGCGATACAACACTCAACGCCTCTTACATCCCAAGTGCTGCAGATATTGCTGCAGGTAATTTTGTATTGACACTTACTCCACTTAATAGTTGTAATCCAATTTCGGATTCACTTAACATTACTATAACACCGGCTCCGATTGTAAATGCAGGAACTGATACAACTATTTGCGGAGGAACATTGCCGATTAATTTAAATGGAACAATGAACACTGTTGCAAGCGGTGCCATCTGGACAACCAATGGAACAGGAACATTCAGCCCTGACAACGTAACATTAAATGCAATTTATACTCCGGCAGTTAGTGACCCTGATACTTTGATATTTGTATTGACAACAACAGGAAACGGATCATGTAATGCTGAATTCGATACCATGATGGTATTTAGAAATGTGCGACCTACTGCTGCATTTACCGTATCCAATTCTTGTGTAGGACAAGCTGCATTGTTCACTGACACTTCAAATCCGAATGGTGGAACAATCACATCATGGGCTTGGGATTTTGGAACAAGTACATCGTCACTTCAAAATCCTTCTCTTGTTTATGCTACAACCGGAACATATACGGTTAGTTTAGTTGTTTCTTCCGGATTGGGTTGCACAGATTCTATAACAAATACAATAACGGTAAACCCACTTCCAACCGGAGCATTCTCTTATGTTGCAAACTGTCAAAATGATGTTGTTGCATTTACAAGTTCCTCCTCAACGAATGTAGTTTCATGGGCTTGGAATTTTGGCGATGGTAATACTTCTATATTAACAAATCCTACAAATTTATTTGACAGTGCAGGTGTGTACTCAGTAGTGTTGACTGTTGTTTCTGATTCGGGTTGTACAGCAATTTCTACTCAGCTTGTAACAATAAATCCTACGCCACTTGCAGGTTTTACAGCACAGGTAAATTGTACTTCATTAACAGTTAATTTTACTGATACTTCATCAATAAGTTCAGGAACAATTGTTTCATACAATTGGTCTTTCGGAGACGGAGGAACATCAACGCTTCAAAATCCTAGTTATACTTATCCCGATACAGGGTCGTACACTGTAATATTAATTGTACAATCAAACAATGGTTGTGCCGATACTGCTAGTATTTCTGTAACAACAGGAACACCAATTCTTGCGGATTACATACCTCAAGGGGGAACCTATAACGTAAATCAGATCATCAGTTTTACAAACCAATCGACTGGTGGAGTATCTTATATCTGGGATTTTGGTGATGGAAGTGCTACATCATCTATTACAAATCCAACTTATTCATTTGTCAATTCAGGAACTTATTCTGTTATCTTGTTTGCTACTAATTCTAGTGGATGTAGCGATACCGTAAGTTATGTATTTACTATTAATTCGAGCGGTTATGTTGTGCCAACTGGATTTACACCGGACGGAGATGGCTTAAATGATTTCTTTTATGTGCTAGGAAATTTTACCGACTATGAATTAAGAGTATTCAATGAATGGGGAAATCAAATTTTTATGTCGAATGAACAATACAACAAATGGGATGGAAAATATAAAGGTTTCCAACAACCAGCAGGTACTTTCATCTATATCTTCAATGGTAAATTGTTGGATGGAGAAGTGTTAAAACTAGAAGGTGAAATTAATATTATCAGATAATATTCAAACTATAAGAATATGAAAAACAAAAATCTAATAACGGTATTTATCTGTATTGCTATTATTACTTTTTCAAAAAGTATAAATGCACAGGATTTTCATTTGGCGCAATACGATGCTTTTGCGCTTTATCTTAATCCAGCACTTACTGGAAGTTTTTCTGGTGAAGATGCCGACTACAGAGCTAGTACTATCTATCGTTCACAATGGCGTTCACTATCACGCAAGCCATTTGCAACTTATGGATTGGCATATGATATGCCTTATAAAAAATTTGGAATTGGTGCATACATTTTAAATAACAAATCAGGAATTGCAAATTTCAACACTCTTAATTTTCAATTATCAGGTTCCTACTTTATCACAGATCCTAAAAAGTCGCCTCACACTTTAAATGTTGGTTTACAAATGGGCTTATTTTATAAAAAGTTTAACCCCGATAATTTATTGTTTGAAAGTCAGTACGATAATTCAACAGGAACTTTAAATTCTGACATTTCAAACGGTGAAAATTTTGATCGCACAAGCCTAGTTAAATTTGACGCAAACCTTGGTGTATTTTATCAGTACAAAGATGAAAACAAAAAATATTCACCCTTTGTTGGAGTTTCAATATTTCATCTTTCGCGACCTTCTGAATCTTTTAGCGGAGAAAAAAACTCAATACCTATGCGTTTTAGCGTAAACGCAGGAAGCGAATTTGTTGTAAGTGAAAAAGTTAAAATCACTCCAACTATTTTGTATATGAATCAGGCAAATGCAACTGAATTAAATGTGGGTGTAGCCGGAACCTACAGAATAAAAGAAAAAAACGATCTTTTGTATGGTCTCAATTACAGAGTGAAAGATGCAGTTATAATTCATGCCGGATTAAAGAAAGACAATATTATTTTAAGAATGAGTTATGATCTAAACGTTTCTTATTTATCTGCGTATACAAATCGCAGAGGTGGATTTGAAATTTCTCTTATTGTTTTTGGAAAGAAAAATGAAAATCCATTTAAATCAATGGCATCATTTTAAAAGAAGGAAGTTCTAGTTTTTAAAAAGGTCAAACCTTATTTCAACACAGGTTCCATTTTCGGAATAACTAACCAAATCGGCTAGTTTATGAATCAAAAATACGCCTCTTCCATTGGGTTCACCAATTCTTTCTGGACTGGTTGGATCGGGCACTAATCTATAATCAAAACCTTCCCCTTCATCCTTGATTGTAAAACATAAATAATGATCTTCCTTTGTTTCTAAAGTAAGACGAACCTTTTTTGCTGGATTAAACTTATTTCCATGCTTGATAGCATTTGATACAGCTTCATTTAAAGCAATCCAGATGTAGTTGCAATTTTCTTCAGAAATAGCATACTCTGCTTTTGCCTTTAAAATTAGGCTTTCAACAGTTTTCACACTTTCCAAATTAGATTCTAAAACCATTTTTTGAGAAATGGATTCAATATCAATATAACCGAGTAGCATTTATTTAAATTTTAGCTAAAATATAATATTCTCATTAAAAAACAAATTTTTTAGAAAACCATTTTATCACATAAAACACTTTATATTAGCATTCGAATATGCTATTTGAAGACACTTATTTAACCATAAAACAGCCCACAGAAGGCTTATACAAAGATCGGGGAAGTAAGTTTTTAGCTTTCGCGTTTCCAATAGGCTCAGAGGATGAAATCAAAAAGCAGTTGACCTCACTAAGAAAGCTGCACCCAAGCGCAAATCACCATTGTTATGCCTTCCGCCTAGGTGCTGATAAACAATCCTACAGGACAAACGATGATGGCGAGCCTTCCAATACTGCCGGCAAACCCATATTAGGACAAATTCAGTCGAAAGACCTTACCAATATCTTGGTTGTGGTAGTCCGTTATTTTGGCGGAACACTTTTAGGAGTAGGCGGTTTAATAAATGCTTACAAACTTGCTGCATCAGAAGCGATTCAAAATTCCGATATTATTGAAAAAACGGTGAATGATGTTTATCAAATTCAATTTGATTATTTGCACATGAATGATGTGATGAAAATAATTAAAGATTATGATATTAAAATTCTTTCTCAGGTTTCTGAATTAAGTTGTTCTATCAAATTTAGTCTGCGCAAAAGCAATTCTACTTTAGTTTATGATTTGTTGAAAAAGATTAGTGGGTGTAATATTATCTTTTTGAGAACGGAATAAATGGAACGCGGATTGGATGGAAAAAAGAGATTCTCACGGATTTTTAAAATCGCCACCGCACTTCCTCTTTTTTATCCGTATAAATCTTTTTTTTCTGCGTCATCCGCGTTCCTATTCCCCAGATTCGTATATTCGTTTAAAATTCGTAATCCGTACTATGAAATTACTAAAAGAAATGTGCGCCATTCATGCGCCATCAGGAAATGAAGCAGGAATGACAAACTTCTTGTTGAAGTATATTGATAAAAACAAAAAGAACTGGAAAGTAAAACCCAAAATATATTCGGGCGAAGGTTTTCAAGATTGCATTGTGCTTGTTTTCGGAAAACCTAGAACAGCCATTTTTGCTCATATCGACAGTATTGGCTTTACTGTTAGATATGGAAAACAATTGGTTAAAATTGGCGGTCCGCGTTTAATTGATGGAATGGAATTGGTTGGTGAAGACAGTCAAGGAAAAATTGAGTGCAAACTTACTGCTGACAAACAAGGTAATATTGCTTATAAATATAAACGCGATATAGAAAGAGGAACCGAACTTACTTTTAAACCCAACTGGCGAGAGACAAAAGATTTTGTTCAATGCTGTTATATGGATAATCGCTTGGGTGTATGGAATGCTTTACAAGTAGCCGAAACATTAAAAGATGGCGTGATTGTTTTTTCTTGTTATGAAGAGCATGGCGGAGGAACGGTTTCTTTCATTCAAAAGTTTTTGCATGAGAAATACAAACTGAAACAAGCAATTATTTCTGACATCACTTGGGTAACAGAAGGCGTTCCTCATGGTAAAGGCGTTGCTATTTCTTTAAGAGATAGTTTAATTCCAAGAAGAAGTTATTTAGATAAAATTATTTCCATTGCTAAAAAAACAAAAATTCCTTTTCAATTAGAAGTAGAAGGAACTGGAGGAAGTGATGCAAAAGAATTACAAATGGCTGAATATCCTTGGGACTGGTGTTTTATAGGCGCTCCAGAAGACAATGTTCATACTCCTGATGAGAAAGTACATAAAAAAGATATTGATGCAATGGTAAAGCTTTACAAAGTATTAATGGAAAAACTATAATTTTAGCTAAGAATACTCTACCTCTTTTCAGATGAATAATTTAGAAACTTTTGTGGCTGTTACCACATTATTGCTAATGCCGATTTACAATTTATCGATGGAAAAAAAGAAGTAATTGAATTCTAAATCTTCTCCGTTTATAAACGAGTATACCCGACTAGAAACGGATAATTTTATTGCTACAAGGCTGTCTGCAGGGTATGAAGGCTAAACATGGGTAGTGAAACTGGGATTTTTTTTTGTATATTAGTAGCGCATAGCCGAGAGTTA
>CAYWAV010000032.1:0-35187 GCA_964456225.1 uncultured Chitinophaga sp.
GTCCAGCCAGCAATCCCGTGTGCGCCCCAAGTTGAAACCAACTGATTTACATTATCTACAAAGAAGTTACTGTATTTGAAATAGGCCAGCAAACCTAAATTTAAAAGAACAGAAACAAAAAGATATAATTTGCGGTGTCTGCCTTCAGAAGAATAAATTTTCTGTACAACATAAAAGTCGAGCAGAATAGATCCTAAGACAACAAAAATAAACAAAGGAGCGCCCCAACTGAAAAACAAGATGCTGGCAAACAAAGCAATATTATTTTTATACTTCACATCTGCCATATAATAGATGATCAGAAAAAGAGGAAAAAAGTAAAGAAGAAATAAACTGCTGCTGAATACCATTATTGTTTATTTTTTAATTGTTCGTATGCTGCTTCAATAAAGCCCATTCCCAGATCGTGGTAATAGGCTTCGGTTTGAATGATTATAATAAGATCTTTTTTCACAATTTCGTTTGCTGTTTTTGATCGGTCAACCTTAAATTCTCCTATGCCATAACCGATCTTATTATAATACCAGAACTGCTGCTCTTTGAATGCATTTGTGTTTAATCCTAAGCCCGTAAATGTCCAATAATAGCTGTCTCCAACAGCAATAACGGAGGGAAGATAATAGTTAGTATCGTACTTGTATTCTATTTTTGGATAAGCCAGTTTATCTATCTTCATTGGAAACATTAAATTCATTCCCGCTCCGATGTCATAATCCGAGTCCCGCCATCCATCCGGTTGCTCAATTTCTTTTATTTTGATCTGAGGAATTTTATAGTGGAAATTATATTTAATGTACTTAAGAAGTGAATCCATGGCAAGTGTTGCTCCATAAATGCTCCAATGGGTTCCTTGTTTTGGATATAAGGGATATGGCGTTTTGCCTTTCAGTTTCATAAAATACCCATTGTAATCGATGTAATTTAATTCTGAACTTTTCAGATACTTTGAATACAGATCATAATGTGAAGTTTTTTTCTTTTGGGGGTAATATTTGAAAGGAATGTATTCAGGATAAAAGGAAGCTTTGCCAGGCGCAAGAAGAATAAGTAAATGCTTTCCTCTTTTTTCTAATTCACGATGCACAAATTCCGCTTTTGCTATTTTCAGCTTAACAGCATTCGAATCTGCACGATAAACACCTAAGTAAGCATTAATATATCCTTCTTCAAACAGATAACCCTCTTTCCCAACAAAAACATTTTTTGCAGTGGCGAAATTAAAAAAGCTATAATTAATTTGATTGTTGACCCTTACAAAAGCAGCATGCAACCCAATGTTGCTCTCAAGTCCTTTTTCAAAATTGGGTTGAAATTCACCCGAGAACCAAGCCGCCCAACTGAATGTTGGTATTTCAGCAGTTTTATACCATCCTTTTAATCCTGCAGAAGTAATAAATGGAAATTTTTTTTGAAGCGCAGGGACTAAACAAGCAATCAAAAGACAAATAAATAAATATTTTTTCAATTTATTCATTCTTTAGTTTTAATTGTTCTTGTTCGTACACCCAAAGAGCATTTAGTATAAATTCATCGGTTTCACTAATTCCTTTTTTCTTAGCATTTTCAACAAGCGCCTTTTTCCAGGAGTAATTTCCATTAATGTTTTGAATGGTTCGGGTTACAGAGCAATGAAATTCTCTGTTTTTTAATGCATAATAAGCAGCATCTTTTTTTGCATACAGTTCATAGGTTTTGTTAATAAACCCAAAAGGAAATTGAGCCAAAGAGGCATCTGTAGCAAGCAAACAAATAACATCTTGTTTTTCTATTTCTTTTTTTGCATCCAGCTCCGAAACATATTTTTTCCTTAAATATCCTTCAGGTAAAACACCATTGTTGTATAACCAATTATGATAATCGGTAAAAACATTCTGTGGAATTTTAGTGTTTATTATTCCTGCAAAATAGCTGTCGGAAATGCAAAGAAAACGAGGTTTTGCGGTAGTTGAATCCGCCACAAATTGCAGTTTTGGTATTGCATATTCGGGATGCGAAATGCTTGAAAAAACATTCATTAAGCTCGCAGCATCATAGTCGCTGCTATGGTTTCCAGACAATGAAAGCATTTCAACAGACTGCAATTTTATCTCAGTCATATTTATGTTTCTTAGTTTTTCTATATAGGAAACGATTTTTTTGCCAGCAATGTAAGAACCGTATTCTGTCCAGTGAACACCGGTGTTTGAATAAAGAGGATGTTTTTCATTTTTCTTAATCGATAAAAAGTAGCTGTTTAAATCCAAAAAATTTATCTCTTTTTCAGAAAACATTTTTTTATAACAAGCCGTATTGGTGCTGTCGTGTTTTATATCTGATTTTAATTTGTCTGGAATGTATTCAGAATAGAAACTTCCTTTCCCGGGTGCAAAAGCAACAAAAAGAGCAATGTTTTTTTTCTTTAATTCTGTTTGAACAAATTTTATTTTTTCTGTTTGAATGTCGATGTATTCGGAACCTAAAAAATCTTTTCCGTTATATGCATTTATATATGAGTTTAAAAAAAGATAATTTCCTTTTCCTACAACTACATCTCCTACTTCGGAAAAACCAAAAACAGTATAATTAAGTTGGTTGTGAACACGTACCAATGTGTTGTGGAAACCTGTATTTAGTTCAAATGCAGGCTCATAATTTTTTTGATAATCACCGGCAAACCATGTAGCAGTTGAAAACTCAGGAAGTGGTGGTGCGGGATCTACTCCGTTTAAATTTGTTTCTTTTATGAAAGGAAGGCCGAATTGAAATAGGGGAATAGTAATAATAACGATGAATATTGCAAATACACCATGTTTTACTCTAACAATATTTGTTGAATGGGCCATTTGATTTTTCCTACTCAATTGTTAAATCATAAATTTCTCCTGGAATATCATTCAAAGGAAAAGGTAAATTGTCCTGTGAATAAGGCGTTCCTGGCCACCATTTTGTATTGTGATATTCTTGTGTGATAATCAACAACATTTGATTGTTGGGGATGGATGTTACTTTGTCATTCATATATCCTACAACGCGCATTTTATTTGGTTCAGCGCCAATCCGCCAAATAATTTCTGTTGGGCGCCAATCAATTTCAAAATAAAAGTAGTCGGAACCAAAAAGTTCATCATCGCTTTCTTCTTTCTTTTCAGTAAGTGCACGATAATTATGGTCCCAACGATGTGTTTCAAATGTTTGATTTTGATACGAAATAGGATTACAGCCCGCAGCAAAATTTTTCGGTTCATGACAAGCCATGTCCCAATTTGTGCAAGCAACCGTTATGTTGCCATCTATGTTGGTGATTTCTTCCGGCAAAGGAATGTTCCAGCTGCTAATGTTTTTATTGTTGTCGCCCGGGTTTTTGTACACAGGTGGAAAAGCATTGTCTGGACAATATGGAGGTGTTTTTAATATTTCAAAATCAATTTCGCTATAATCTACTGAAGAAACTCGTTTGTCATTTGGTCCACCCCAGTAGGTTGCCATGTATCCATCTTTGTTACAGCTTCTGCGGAAATTCCATTCGCCACCGCCTTGTGTAATTAACCAGATTGCATTTGTCAAACCATTCCACACATTATTTTTATTGAGAAGTTCCGTCAATTTTACTTTTACCCTGTATTTTCCATAGGTAAAACCATGACGAGTAATAATCCCAACACTTTCTTTTTTCCATTCACCAAATTGTGTTTTCGGATTTTTGATAATAATCTTTTTTTCTTTTGAATCGGAATAAACGGTTGCACAAGGATGTTTAGAAGTTTGTAAAATGGTTGGAATCAATTCATCTTTTGTATAAAAAGCACGATTCCAATTGTAATCCATTTTCGAATAATTGTCTTTTAATATATCTGCAATTACAGGAATATTGTCCATCTTGGTTGACAAATCAACATAGTTTATGAATTGCTGAATAGCGGCATTCTTGTATAAATTACTGTCTTGTCCGCAAGTAGCACAAAAAGCAGACTTGTCTATTTCGCCATTAAAGCGGGCATCATCCACATAAATTCCGGCACCCAGATTTGGTTGTCCGACAATTTTTAATTGGGTTTGAGAAACAGCAGAAATGGTTTGTTTTAAATTTTTTCCGTTACCGTGATTAAAAAAGTAATACGGATTTACGAAATGCTCTTTACTTTTTTGGTTAATATTTTGAATGTATACAGGAATGTTTTTCAAATCATTTTCGGTAGCAATAACCAATAAAAAACTATAGTTGCCTACGCGCGGATTCCTTTTCCAGCGGTTGTTTTCGCCCTTGTGAAAATAGCGATCTTCATTTCTTGGGTTTCCAACAATGCGGAATGCATCTTCTATTTTATGAAAATTATTATCAGCTGTTATCGTTATTTTTTTGAATGTAGTGGATGTGTTTTCCCAGCTGCCATAAAAATTTTCTTCAGCATAAATATTCTCTGCCTTAGTAATAGAATCGAACTCTTCAAACTTATAGCTTTCATTCTGGTAATAAATTTTATAATATAAATTTTGTGATGTGCTTGTGTTGTTTTTTATTTCAAATTCAAACGAAAACAAACCATCAGCAACATCTTTCACCGATGGAATAATGAATCCGCTGTTAGCATTGTTATAATCAAGGAAGATCGTTTTTTTAGCGCTGCTGTCTTTTTGCCAATTCGAAATAGGATAAAAATTTTGTATGCTAAATTCGGAGCAGGATAATGTTTCAGTTTCCTCGATTGGGTTTTGATTACAGGCGAAAAGACCGGAGAGGACAATAAGGAGCATTGCGATTTTGGTCCCAGATTTCGTAAATTTTCGCAGATAAGTTACAAAAGACATGTTTAAAGATCGTTTCATTTTATTTTTTATCTGCGTTTATCTGCGGAATCTGCGAGCCACTTTCTTTTTGGATTCTATACAATTGCACGCTATTCGGTAAAAAAGGCAAATCGTCTATTTTGTCGCACCATTTGCCATCAAATGCTTCATCCGCACAATTACACATTACTACAAGCAATGAAGTTTGGCTTTTCGATAAAAAATTTCCCGGAACGATTTTAATAAACTCATAATATTTTGGATCGAAATCATTGGGATATCCATTGAATTCAACATTGCCAAGAATCATGTTTTCTCCGCCAACATTTTCTACCAGCTTTAAATCAAATCTCCAATCGGTGTTGAGTTTTAAGAATGTTTGTTTGTTATCTAAATAATTTCCAGGATAAATGCCTTCTGCCAGCCCGTCCAGGCGGGTTTTGTTTTTTGTCAACCATTCTTTTTTAGGATTATTTCCTTGGGAAACAGTCAACCATTCTTTTCCGTTAAAGTTAATGATGCCCCAATTATTATTGTGTTTGTCAACCAAAAGAATATCAATTTTGCCATCTGCATTAAAATCCCCGGAATAAAAAGTATTGTTATCATTCCAGATCGAATCAGCAACAAGAGGTGTTCCCCAGAGCTTTTTAAATTGTTTTTCTTCAACAGAATAGGAGTAGAGCCCTTTGAAGGCGCTGCCAATACAAAGCACTTCGTCCAGATTGTTTTTATCAGAATAAAAATCACCAACGATAAATTGGTTGTTCGGAGAAAAATAATCAGAGAAGTCTTTTTTATTCGAAGGAGTAATAGAAGCAGTGTTTCCGTTTTTTATTTCCTGTTTTTCAAAGTAAATGGTTTTAAAAGGAGGCTTGTTTTTTTCTGTTTTAAATCGTTTTTCATAAATAGAAATAGGATCTACAGTCGATTCCTTGCCCCTTCGTTCTGCGGGTTCGCCATAAACAATTTCTATGTCATCAATTAGAACATCCGTTTTTCCTTTGTTCCAAACACTAATTTCTAAAACATCATCTGGACTAAATTTTTCAATAGGAAGTGTGTATGAAGCATTAATTTTAGTCCAAGTATTTTTTGGAAACGATTTATTTTCCGTGCTTTTGCCTTCCCAGAACACGGTTTCCTTCTTCGAGTTAATGACAGAAGCCACAAGCACGGTGTTTGGTTTATCTGTTAAAGGATACACCCACATACTCAAACTTATTTTTTTAGGAAAAGCAGCTCCTATTTCACTAAATTTTTTAGTAATCGATGTGCCGTATTCTTTTCCTCCACTCAAATCGCAGGCTTTTTTTCCTGAGTGGGCCTTTGTTTCTTTTACATTGTCAGCACCAGATAATCCGGCTTCTGTTTCAAAATCGAAAAACAAATTAGAGTTTGTTGCTTGGTTTGTGTTAGCTTCTCTATAAATAGCGGTTCCAATAAAATCAATCGTAACATCGTCTACATAGAACATTTTTTTATTTCTATTCCAAGGATAGATCACAATGAGATTGTCAGGATTTAAAAATTCAGCCGGAATAATAAAGTCAATAATTGATTCTGACCAATTGTTTGTTTCTGCATATACAATAGGTTTCCCCTCCCAAAAAACATTTTTCCCTTTTGCATCAGCAATCGACAAAACATACAATGCATCCGGATTGTCTTTGCCAAAAAGAGTATTAAACTTGACAGAAATGTTTTTCAGGTTGCTATAAGAAGGAATGTCTCTTATGAATTTGTTTGCTGAAACCCCGAACTCAGCTGAATTTGAAAGTTTGCAGCTGTGTTTTCCGGATAGGGCCTTTTCGGTGGAAACAGAAGCTTCATTGTTGTTTTCTAAATTGAAGAACTCAGATGTAAGCGAAACAGTAATAATGGAATCCTTTTTTGCAATTGGGTCTACCGTTATACCATTTGTATTAGAATTATCTTTTCGAAGAAACAAAAAAGCCATCAAAAAGCCAAACGAGATAAGAAGGGAATAGACAAGAAATCGTTTTTTCTGGATGTTCATTTTTCAGCGCTTGCTTTTCAAATTAACGAACACGTAGGCTGTTCTTTTTGTCGATAGACGCTTTAATGTCTTCTAATTGCCCTTTTGGAATGGAGCTAATTAAATTTTTGGTGTATTCTGTTTGTGGGTTGTTATAAATTTCATCCGCATCACCCATTTCTTCTATTTTTCCTTTGTTCATCACGACCATGCGATCGCTCATGAATTTAACTACAGAAAGATCATGAGAAATAAAAATATAGGTAAAATCAAATTCGCGTTTTAACTCATTCAATAAATTTAGAACTTGTGCTTGTACTGAAACATCCAATGCAGAAACGGACTCATCACAAATAATAAATTTTGGTTTTAGAGCCAATGCTCTAGCAATACAAATCCGTTGACGTTGACCACCTGAAAATTCATGAGGATAACGATAGAAGTGTGACTCATTCATGTTCACACGTTGCAACAATTCAACAACTCTTTCTTTTCTTGCTTTATCGTTTTCTAAAATACCATGCACTTGCATTGGCTCCATAATAGCCTGCCCAATTGTGATTCGAGGGTTTAATGAAGAATAGGGATCTTGAAAAATGATTTGTATGTCCTTCCGCAAATCGCGCAATTTTTTT
Organism: uncultured Chitinophaga sp.; assembly: GCA_964456225.1. GTDB lineage: Bacteria > Bacteroidota > Bacteroidia > 2-12-FULL-35-15 > 2-12-FULL-35-15 > 2-12-FULL-35-15. The sequence goes on from CAYWAV010000032.1 coordinate 7,399, forward strand.
TGATCAAGTGTAGTAATATTTATTCCGTTAAAAATTACATCTCCGCCTGTGGGTTCAACAAGTCTTAAAACAGCTCTTCCCAACGTTGTTTTTCCGCAGCCGGATTCTCCTACCAATCCAAGTGTTTCACCGGGATAAACATCAAAAGAAACATCATCTACTGCTTTTACAAAATCTTTCGCCTTCCCAAAAATTCCTTTTTTAATAGGGAAATAAGTTTTTAAATTTTTTATCTGAAGGATCGGTTCTTTTGAATATAATAGTTTGTGAGCGGCTTCGCGTTCAGGTTTTGAAACAATAAGTCTGTTAGTAACCTCTTCCACCGATTGTTTGCTTTCAATCATTTCACCCATGTCGCTGGTTTGCATAAAATCTGCAACAGTAGGCAACCATTGTAAGCGTTTGTTCAATGGTGGACGACAAGCTAAAAGCCCTTTAGTATATGGATGTCTGGGGTTAGCAAAAATATCCATTACGGAGCCTTGTTCCACAATTTTCCCTTTATACATTACCACAACTTTGTCGGCAAGTTCAGCAATTACGCCTAAATCGTGGGTGATAAACATAATTCCCATATCATGTTCGCGTTGAAGTTTCAACATCAAATCAAGGATGGTTGCCTGAACGGTTACGTCAAGTGCAGTTGTGGGCTCATCAGCAATTAATATGTTGGGCTTGCAACTCATAGCCATAGCAATCATTACTCGTTGCTTTTGACCACCGGAAATTTGGTGTGGATAGCTTTCAAATATGGCTTCAGGGCGAGGAAGCTGAACCTCTTTAAAGAGGTCGATGGTAATTTCCTTTGCCACTTTTTTATTGACCTTTTGATGCAATAAAATGGCTTCCATTACTTGGTCGCCACAAGTATAAACAGGATTTAAGGAAGTCATTGGTTCCTGAAAAATCATGGCGATTTCGTTTCCACGAAGCTCGCGCATCTCTTTTTCAGAAAGCTTTACAATGTCTACTGGCCCTTTTCTTTTTGAATGATAAATGATTTCACCACCGGTGATTTTCCCCGGAGGGTTTGGAATAAGACGCATAACAGAAAGGGAGGTAACCGATTTACCGGATCCCGATTCTCCAACAATACCAATAGTTTCACCCTTTGCAAGCGTAAACGAAATATCATTTACAGCCTTAACGGTTTCTTCTTCTGTGCGAAATTCGGTAACTAAATGCTTTACTTCTAATAACGTTTCTTTTGCCATCGTGCTATGAGTTTTCCTCCAAAGGAGTCCTTTGGACAAAGAGTGCTAAAAGTACGTTTTGTTAAGGAAATATGCAAGTGCAATAAGACAGAAGGCCTATAAACACGACAAACAGCTATAAAAGGGAGGATTACTGCTTGTCCGGATAAATCCAAAGGGCAATTTTGCCCGGACTTCCAGGGATTGTAAAGTCAGCGCTTTCGTCACTTAGGTTAATGCGAACGTCACCATATTTATCAGACTTTACGGTCCAAACCATAAACCCTTTGTGATTCTGATTTGCTCCAAAGTGGTCGTCAAAATAAGACTTAAAGGAATTGAAAACCCGTTCGGTGTTGTTCGGGTCCTTTATGAAGATATATGATTTGATTTCGTTTAAGCCATTTTCATCAAAGCTGTAGGAAATATTGTAAGTGTTGGAATCGTTCAGTTTAAATTCATAATACAAATATCCTTCATCAGCGTCAATGCCTGCTGCAGCTTCTTTTGCAAGAACAGTATCCATTTGGTCGCCCAAGTTAAATCCGCGGAAAGTGCCGAAATCAGTGCGCATTACGCCTTCTAATTCCGGACCATATTTGCCAAGATGAGTTTTTGTCTCAGTACAAGAGCTGATAAAAAGAATCAGGATAAGTGATAAAAGAGCTGCTATTTTTTTAATGAAAGACATGTGTATAATTTGCAAGCAAAGATAGTGAGAAATTAAGTGAGTACTACGTTTTTACTATCAATCAAAGGTTGACCCATAAAACGAAGCAAGAGTTGTGCTATCGTTAAAACATCTTTTTGGCAATAGGTAACAATACGGTTCAGATTCTTTTCTTCCCAATAAACACGGGCAACATCAGAGCCGTCTATATCATCTTTAGGAGTGGGAATATTAAAAATGCCGGCTAACAAATTCAAAGAAGTATAATTTTTATAATCACCGAATTTCCATAATTCCATGGTATCTAAATGGTTTATTTCCCAAGGTTTTTTCCCCGAAATGTTAAGCGTTTTGGGAAGCTTAAGTCCGTTAATCAACATTCTGCGGCACAAAAAGGGGAAATCAAATTCTTTTCCATTGTGTGCACATAGCTGATGTTCTTTACGATTAAAGTGTTTATTTAATAATGCAGAGAACTCTTCTAAAATAATTTTTTCATCATTTCCGGAAAATGATTTTAGGCGAAATGTTTCATCATGAAAGTAGCCGACCGAGATGCATATTATTTTAGCGAACTCAGCATAAATGCCGGCTTTTTTATAAAGCGATTCGGGTGTTTCTGTTTGTTGGTAGCGAAATTTTGAATCCCAAAGTGGTTTCATTTTTTCGGGTAAGTCTTTGTATTTATAAACGAGGGGAGCGGTTTCAACATCTAAAAAAAGAACATTTGTAATTTTGATATTATCTAACATAATTTATTTGTTTTAAAAAGTTTCTTGTCAGTCGGCTCCGCTCGGGATGACACGGTCCTTGGTCGTGCTCGAAACGGGCTAAGGGTTGTCATTTCGAGCGGAGTCGAGAAAGCACGTTGGGATGAGAACTATTTTATTTAATCATCACACCTTTTTTGTTAATATAAGGAACAAGAATAAGATGTTCATCTTTGATGCTTTCGGGTAAAAAAATATACTTTTTATCGTACATCACATTGTTCAGAAAAAAGCTAACCCAGTATTCATTGTTTAGGCCAAACAAGCTTTCCATAATCGGCTCAAATTTTACAAATGATTTAGGCCCAACGGCATCTAAAAAATGTCGTAATGTAGATGTCTTTACCGCTTCTTCATTAACGGTTCCATACCCATGAGAAGAAACTAAAACGCCTTCAATTTTTTCTTTTTTTAAATTTATCAGATAAACATTCCATTCTGTTGCATCTAACTCATTTGTTTCTTTAACTACGGCAACAGCAATATCTTCAACTGTTGGCGGGGCAATATCTTTCTTCATTTACAGGGAGTAATCTTTATTAATACTGTCATCTCGTGTTGTAGCAGGGCATGAAGCTTGAGAGCTTTATTATGCTTCGTAAATGTCTCCGCTCTCCCGACTCCTTACTATTCACCATACATTTTCAATGCCTCATCAATATATGTGTATACATCTTTCGGATGATCCTCGGTTGGCAACTGCTTCTCACGTTTTTTACCTAAACGCACCACCACCATTTTTTTATCTGGGATACACAAAATATATTGCCCTAAAATTCCTCTTGCATAATAAATGTAATGGCCTTGATAGTTAGGAATAATCCACCAAGCATAACCATACTTTTGTTGTTTGTTTCCATTCACATCAACTAAATCAGCAAGTTTGATAGAGTTGGCAACATATTCCTGAGACACAATTTGTCTGCCATTGCATTTTCCACTATCTAAAAATAGTTCACCTATACGAGCAAAATCGGGAGCGTTTGAATTAAAACAGCAGTATGATTTTTCTTCACCATTTTCATGGTCTAAGCTCCAAAGGGCTTTGTTTTTAGCACCAAGAGGGGCCCATAATTTTTCAGAAGCGTAATCACTTAGCTTTTTTCCTGTTGCTTTTTCCAAAACAAATCCTAGCAAAACAGTATTTCCACTTAAATATTTAAACACTTTTCCGGGTTCTTCCTTTACAGAATAGGAAAAAGTCAATTCTGTTAAATCTTTTCCGTAATAGGCTTTCGCGGGATAAGCAAAAGGGTTGGCATAACTCTCGTCAAAATTAACTCCTGACGACATAGTCAACACTTGTTCTATCGTCAACTTTGCATTTTCTCCAATTGCGTATTCAGGCAAAAAGTCCCCAACAGGTTGATCCACACTTTTAATTTTTCCTTCGTCAATTGCAATTCCAATCAAAATGGAAACGAATGTTTTGGCCATTGAAAAGGAGTTGGTATAGGAATCTTCTCCGTATCCATCCCAGTATTGCTCGTGTACAATCGAATCGTTTTTAATAATCACGTACGCAACCGATTCCATGGACTCAAACTCTTTTAAGGCTTCTGCGGAAATCTGTTTGCTGTTGTATTGTTTTGAATGATTCCAAGAAATGTGAGTTCCATTTGCTACTTCACGACTTTCAAAAATCACATATTCATCAATGCTTGGTCCACCGCGCCCTTTCAGATAAGTATTTCCAATTGCTCTGTACAAATGCATGTTGCCCGTAACTATGATTGCCAAATTGAGCACAACAAGAATGATTAAAAACCATTTCCCTATTTTTTTTAACGATTTCATATTGCTCGTGTTTGATTAGAATACTCAAAAATACATCATTCTAAGAAATAATGATAGCAGATAAACACTTAAATTTATTTCACATCAAAATCTGTTTAGCTTTGTAAAACGTACTTATCAAAGATGAAAAACCACATTTTAGTAGTCTGCATTTTCTTTTGTTCTTTTTCGGTGAAATTTTTTGCTCAGGCGGATAGCGTTGCTCAGACGGATCGCTACTATAAACACAAATATGAGAACGATTTTTTTGCTGCAAGCGATCGTTATTATACACAAGGCGTTTATTTGGAATTTTATTTGCCCGTATTTAAAAAGACAATTTTAGCGAAAACACTAATTCCACTTAAAACGCACAGTGGAAAACCAGTACTGAAGTATTACGGAATGAGTTTGGAGCGACAAGGTTTTACTCCCAGAAGCATTCGCCATGAGGGAATTTATTACGGAGAGCGACCTTTTGCAGCAGTGGCATTCTTTACACATCAGCTCATTTCTCTCGATCCTGACCGAACACTTAAACTGACATCTAGAATTTGTACAGGATTTATGGGGCCCAACCTAAGAGGTGCTCAAGAACAAAAGGGAATTCATTATGCATTAAACAATATTCAGCCACTCGGCTGGGAAAATCAAATTGAAAATGATTATGTTCTGAATTACGAAGTGTTTTTAGAGAAGGGACTGATAAATACAAAATACTTTGAAGTAACGGGAATTTCAGAGATTCGTGCGGGAACACTGTATAGTGATTTTTCAATTGGTTCGATGCTTCGACTTGGTTGGATGCAGCCTTATTTCAGTAATTTGGGAACTACTAGAAAAAAAGATGCAAGAAAAGTTCAGTTCTATTTTTATGCAAAAGGAAAAATAAAAGCAGTTGCCTACAATGCTACAATGCAAGGTGGAATAATAAACAGAAACAGCATTTATACAATTCCAGCTGATGATATTGAGAGACTTGTAGGACAGGCTTACTATGGAATTGTATTCGCATACAAACGATTAGGATTGGAATATTCAAGAGCCATTGTTAGTCCCGAATTCAAAAACGGATTAGTTCACGAATGGGGAAGAATTGGAATAAATGTTTGTTTTTGATTTACACAGCAACACCAATTATACAAACATCATCAATTTGTTCGAAGCCTGTTCTCCATGCTTCAAAAAATTCATTGATTTTTTCTTTTTGCTCCGGCATTGGTTTTTTGTGGTTGTCGAGTAACAACTGACGGAAATAATTATATTTTAATTTCTTTCCATTTGGGCCACCAAACTGATCTACAAAGCCATCTGAAAAAATATAAATTTTATCTTCAGGAAGAAGATCAATTTCATTGTTTGTGAATTCGTATTCTTCAACGCCCACAAAGTTTCCAATCGGATGTTTGTCGCCCTTGAATTTTAGTACTTCATTGTTGCGCAAAATAAAGAGCGGACTAAAAGCCCCTGCGAATTCCAATTTGTTGTTATCTAAATCAATGGAGCAAATAGCCACATCCATTCCATCACGAATTTTAGAATCTTCTACGTGTTGTTTTAATGTGTTACTAATGCTTTTGTTGAGGTGAGTTAAAATATCAGCAGGTTTTGTATAATTATACTCGTTCACAATTTGATTGAGTCCGTTAAACCCAATGATACTCATGAATGCACCCGGAACTCCATGTCCGGTACAATCCACCACTGCGAATAATATTTTATTTCCTTTTCTTTCAATCCAATAAAAATCACCACTAACAATATCTTTTGGTTTATACAAAATGAATGCGTTTTTTAAATGCTCCGAAATACTTTTTTCGCTTGGCAAAAAAGCTTCCTGAATTCTTTTTGCATATTTTATACTGTCGGTAATGTGTTTGTTTGTTTCTTCAATAATTTCTTTTTGTTTAACAACTTCGGTTGTTCTTTCTTTTACTTTGTCCTCCAAATTCTCAACCAGACTGGCATTCTCTAACGCAATAGCAGTATATGTTCCAAGCGTTTTCAGAATATCCATGTGTTGTGACTCATAAGCAAATTTTTCAAAACTTTGCACGGTAATAACGCCAACAATTCTTTCGCCAATCATCATCGGACAAAACAGCAATGAGTTCGGCATCTCTCCTCGAGGGACAACAATCTTTGTTGTATATTTTTGATACTCGTTTACGTTATCATTGATAAAAATTTCTTTTTTATTTCTAACACACCAAACAGAAAAATTATCGTGATTTTCCATAGAAACTGTTACGGGCTCCATCCAGCTTCCCTTTTCAAAGGAATATTTATAATCTATTTCTTGTTTATCTTCATTGTAAATACGAATACTAAAACAATCAGCATTCATCAACATGCTTACGTTGGCGTGAAGTTTTTCAAAAATGGATTCAAAATTTACACTTGAAATAATTTGTTGGCCAATTTGACCCAGTAGGCGTGTTTTTTCATGAGAGCGTGCAATTTCTTCTGTTCGCTCAACAACACGCTCTTCTAGTTTCTTGTAATAGTTTGCATTTTCAATTGCGATGGCACAATAAACCGCTAAATTTTTTACAAGGTTGACATTGTATTCGCTATAAGCATTAACATTAAAACTTTGCACAGTGAGCACGCCAACTTTTTTATTTCCAATTTTTAATGGAAGATAAATGATGGATTGAACGCTAGCACCAACAACAGGATTCAGTCGCTTTTTAATGTATTTATTTAATTCTAATTCGTAGTCGTTGATAATAATGTCAACCTCCTGATTAAAACAAAGAGGTGCTAAGCGGTCGTTGTCATCTAAATCATAGCCAGAAGAGTTTAGAACAACTCCATTTTCAATATATCCTGGAAAAGTTAATTTTTTATTGTCTTCGGTTACTACGCCAATACCAAAACCAGCTGCATCCATCATATTGTTGATGATTTCGTATACGGTATTGTTTATCGTTTCAACAGACAACTGAGAAATAATCTGTTTTCCCAAATCACTTAAAACAACCAAGTCGTTAGACTGTGTTTCCAACTGTTTGTTTTTTAAACTTAACAGCTCTTTTTCTTTCTCCATTTGCGTAATGCTGATTTGCATTTCGGCTCCTTTTAGTTTCTGCTTATTCTTTTCACTAAAGTATTCTTCCTTATAAGCGTAGTAACTTTTAAAGTGTTCAATAAATTTTTCGTTGTTTGCGTGTTTTTCATAATAGCGCGAAAGGGCTTCATGGGCTTTGTAAATGACTTCTTTTGTATTTGTTTCAAGAGCCATAGACAGGCCGGTGGTCAAGTACTTCAACGCTTTATCATACACTTCTGTTTTTAAGAAAAGGTTTCCCAAATGCAGATTTGTTTCAGCTATACCAGATTTAAAATTAATTTCTTGACGAATAGAGAGACAATCGAGAAAAAGCTTTTCGGAAATTTTATACGCGTGTGCTTCAAAATAAATTCGAGCAAGACCGTCTAAAGCATAAGATTCAACATTTTTTAATCCAATTGGGCGAGCCGTTTCTAGGCTCCGTTCTTTAAAATCAATTGCTTTTTCAATATCTTTTAAATTGAAATAGGCAGAACCTAAGCCATCAAAAATACGGGCTAATAAATGTTTGTCGTCTAGTTTTTCGGCAACAGCTAATCCTTTTGTAAGAGCCTCTACTGCTTTTAGGTCTTCACCAGATGTATAATAAACAGAACCGATTCCATTTAAGGCGTTAGCTTGAGCGTTGATGTTGCCATTTTTTTCGGCACGATCTAGCATGTCGGAAGCGTATTTTAATGCATTGTCATAATCTGCTAGAAAATAAAAGGCACAAAAAATATGATATAAGGCATGTGCTTCAAATTTGCTGTCGTTAAATCCGTCAAATTCTTGTAGTGGTTCAAAAAGATTTTTTAGAGATTTTTCATAGTCGCCAAGCCAAACCTGACAAGCGCCTTTGCATACCATTGCCTGTGCTTTTTGCAAAGACTTTGGAGTAGCACCAACAAGCGCTTCTTCAGCAAGTTCAATTCCTTTATGGGGATTTGTTCTGCTGATTTCAAACGATTCTGCAATCAATTTATCAAGATTTGCAGTATCAATAGTAGTAGTAGTTTCTTTCAAATCATTTATCCTTTTGAAACGAGCGGTTAAGATAAGAAAAAAATGGAATTTCCAAAAAAAGCAGACTAAAAAAGGTGTTACTTTTTGGGTAACACCTTTTTTCGCTGAGTTTGCTAATTGAAAAAACTAAATAAACTTCGATTTACCGCTTATGCGTTTTCCAAAGGCGCTCGGAGAAATAAAGCGCAATGAAATTTCAAAGCCGCCACGAGCCTTACTAACTGTTTTTAATTTCGACAAGTTAATATCGTAACTAAAGCCGATAGAGTAGTTGGAATATTCAAATTTTGCTACAGCTATAAATGCATCCTGTAAACGATAGTAGCCTCCGATAGAGAATGCCGAAGGTTTTTTATTCTTCGTATATTTTGAACCTTCTTGTAAAATGTATTGAAATGTTAATCCTGGTGTTATTTCTTTTGTAGCACCTTGTAAAAACACAATGTAAGAAGGTTTTAAAACCAAGTTGGTGTTTTTAACTCCGATTGCAGCATTTCCATGAAACACATATTTTGTGTGAAGAATTTCTTTACTGTCGCCATAAAAAGTATAAGTAGGATTGTGTGGATGAAAAATGGAAACACCGATATTAACTCTGCGAGCATCGTTTGCAGAAATATACATTTCACTATTGCTATAACTGTATTGAATACCCGCTCCCAAGTCAATAAAATTAAAAGCTTGCGCAGTTGCCGTTTCTCCTGTTGGAAGTGCCGCGTTATAATTCATTCCATCGTATTGGCTTCCCCATTCTAAACCATCAACGGTAATACTGCGTTGTGAAAACCCACTCGTTAATCCTGCGGAAATTTTACTGTATTCACTTACATTGATGATTCCGGAAAGAGATAAATTTACTTGAGTAGATTTTAAATTAGCATCTCCTGCTTTGTCGGAGAACATATCCAAGCCAAGTCCTAAGTGATGTTTTTTATCTCTTAATAAACGCACGTCACCGGATAATGCAAATGTTTTGTAAGGCGAACCTACACTTTGCCATTGATTTTTGTAGTTGGTAACAACTCTTACATCGTGTTGAACACCAGCATCAGCAGGGTTAAGCTGCAATTGTGTTTCATCAAATTGCGAAAAGTGAATGTCTTGTCCTACAACAGAAACATTTATGAATAGAGCGGCTAAAACACTTAAGCAAAATGTTTTTCCGAAGCTGGTTGAGTGAATCGATTTTTTTGTTTTCATTTTATATCTTATTTAACCAATGTTATGTTTCCGTGTTTAGATATGTCAATTCCTTTTACTGTTCCCTTCAGATAGTACACAAAAACAGCGGCATCCATCATTTTTCCATTGAATCGGCCATCCCAAGTTAATGCAGGGTCGGTGATTTCAAAAACTTTTTGTCCCCAACGATCAAAAATTGCGAACTCAAAATCTAAAATACAGTTTCCATAAACTTGAAGTACGTCATTGTTTCCATCACCATTTGGTGAGAAAACATTCGGCACAAACAATTCACCACATTCCTCTTCCACAAAAACAGTAACTGTATCAGTAGAAGTACAACCATTTAGTGTGATTGTAAGCGTGTAAGTTGTGGTTGTGGTTGGTGAAGCAATTGGTGAAGCACAAGTATCACAACTTAAACTTCCGGGCGGAGTCCAGCTATAAGTTGCGCCAGCTCCAGCCGTTCCAACCAACACAGTGCTTCCTCCCGATACAATAGTTGTGGTTGTTCCTGCATCAACTGGTGGACTTCCAGCTGTGCCAACAGTTCCTGTTGCAGTTTGTGTACAGCCAAGAGAATCGGTAATGGTAACGGTATAAGTCCCGGCTGCAATTCCTGTTATTGTGGAAGTTGTTGCACTTCCCGGTGACCATAAATAGGTATAAGAACTTCCTGTTCCACCTGTGGCAGATGCAGTAGCTGTTCCATCTGTTAATCCGCAAGTAGCAGTTGTTGTATTTACTATTCCAGAAACAGCTGTTGGCTGTGTAATGGTTGCTATTGAAGTGCTTGTACATCCTGCACCATCTGTAACAATTACAGTATATGTTCCTGATGCTAAGCCAGAAGCCGTTGCTGCCGTTCCAGCACCTCCGCTCCAAGAATAAGTTAAACTTCCCGTTCCGCCAGAGCCACTTGCCGTTGCGGTTCCTGTGCTTCCTCCATTACAATTAACATTCGTTTGTGAAGCAATACTTGCTGTTGGTCCGCCTGCTGTTCCAATAACAACAGATGTTGTAGAAGTACAACCATTTCCATCTGTAGTGGTAACAGTGTATGTTCCAGCTCCTAAACTACTAGCTGTAGCAGCTGTTCCACCAGATGGAGCCCAGTTATAAGTATATCCCGAACCGACTGTTCCACCAGATGCAGTTACTGTAGCTGTTCCTGTGCTGGATGCACATCCGCTAGGAGTAGAAGATGTAAGTGATACAGAAACAGCGGTTGCAGGCTCAGAAATTGTAACTATTGAAGAAGTAGTACAACCGCTATTATCTGTTATCGTTATCGTATACGTTCCTGATGTAAGTCCACTTACAGAATCGGGAATCGAGCTATTTAATGTTGTTTGAATGGTTCCTGTTGAGCTTGTCCATACATAGTCGTAAGGACCAGAACCGCTACTAGCGTTTGCAGATGCTGTTCCTGATGCTCCGCCAAAACACAGTGCATCAATTTGAGATGTAACCGCGACAGCTGGACCGCCTGTATTTGTAATGGTAATAGAACTTGTAGAGGCAACGCAAGGAGCATTGTCAATGGTCCACATAAATACGTTTGCTCCAACACCCAATCCTGTAACCGTTGACGTAGGAGAACTGGGAGTTGTAATTGTTCCTGTTCCACTAACAAGGGTCCATATTCCTGTACCAGAAGCAGGAGCATTGCCCGCTAATGTAGCCCCACTACTACAAATGGTTTGATTCGTTCCAGCATTTGCGGTTGTTGGTGCTGTAACACCTGTTATGGTAACCGTTGAGGTTGAAGGGGTACAAGGAGGATTCGAAATTGTCCACATGAAAACATTTGGTCCAACACCTAATCCTGTTACTCCTGAAGACGGAGAAGTAGGGCTAGTAATTGTTCCTGCTCCACTAACTAAAGTCCATAATCCCGTTCCTGTTGTAGGCGTGTTTCCGTTAAGTGTAGCGGTTGTTCCACAAACACTTTGATTTGCACCTGCCGCAGATGTGGTTGGCCCACCAGTATTTGTTATGGTGACGGTTGATGATGAAGCAGTACATGGGGCATTTGAAATTGTCCATTGAAAAACATTTGGACCCACTCCTAATCCCGTAACAGTTGAAGTTGGCGAACCAGGAGTTGTAATCGTTCCAGCTCCACTAACCAATGTCCACGTTCCAGTTCCTGATGATGGAGGGTTTCCTGCAAATGCTGCTGAGGTGCTGCACAAAGTTTGGTTTGGGCCGGCCGCAGCTGTTGTAGGTGCGCTAACACCTGTGATGGTTACAGTAGAAGTAGAAGCAGGACAGGGCGCGTTAGTAATGCTCCATTGAAAAACATTTGGACCAACCCCTAATCCTGTGACACCCGATGAAGGTGATGAAGGTGTAGTGATTGTTCCTGCACCACTTACAAGTGTCCACGTTCCTGTTCCAGAAGTGGGTGTGTTGCCAGTTAATGAAGCAGATGTTCCACAAATACTTTGATTAGAACCCGCATTCGAAGTTGTTGGTGTAGTTACCCCAGTTATTGTAACTGTTGAAGATGAAGCAGTACATGGCGCATTCGAAATGGTCCATTGAAAAACAGTTGGTCCGGCACCTAATCCGGTAACTCCTGATGTTGGTGAAGAAGGAGTTGTGATTGTTCCGGTGCCACTCACTAAAGTCCATGTTCCCGTTCCAGAAGTAGGCGCGTTGCCATTCAATGAAGCAGCCGTTCCACAAACGGTTTGGTTGGCTCCAGCATTTGAAGCTGTTGGAGCGGCAACTCCCGTTATTGTTACAGTTGAAGTAGATGCAGTACAGGGCGCGTTAGTAATGCTCCATTGAAAAACATTTGGACCAACCCCTAATCCTGTGACACCCGATGAAGGTGATGAAGGTGTAGTGATTGTTCCTGCACCACTTACAAGTGTCCACGTTCCTGTTCCAGAAGTGGGTGTGTTGCCAGTTAATGAAGCAGATGTTCCACAAATACTTTGATTAGAACCCGCATTCGAAGTTGTTGGTGTAGTTACCCCAGTTATTGTAACTGTTGAAGATGAAGCAGTACATGGCGCATTCGAAATGGTCCATTGAAAAACAGTTGGTCCAGCACCTAATCCTGTAACTCCTGATGTTGGTGAAGAAGGAGTTGTTATTGTTCCTGCTCCACTAACCAGTGTCCAAAGTCCAGTTCCTGTTGTAGGGGTGTTTCCCAATAATGAAGCAGTTGTTCCACAAACGGTTTGGTTGGTTCCTGCATTTGATGTTGTTGGAGTAGCTACTCCTGTTATTGTCACGGTAGAAGTAGATGCAGGGCATGGAGCGTTTGAAATGGTCCATTGAAAAACATTTGGACCAACCCCTAATCCTGTAACTCCTGATGTTGGTGAAGTAGGAGTGGTAATTGTTCCTGCTCCACTAACCAGTGTCCAAAGACCAGTTCCTGTTGTAGGGGTGTTTCCCAATAATGAAGCAGTTGTTCCACAAACGGTTTGATTCGTTCCCGCGTTCGATGGCGTTGGTGCAACACAAGGCACATTTAAACAATGCGTCACACGCGCTGGCACTACGTTATTTACAACTGGGACAAAAGTGCTTTCTGTTAAAGACGTATAAACGGCTGTAACAGGAGTAGAAAAAGTAACGGATTCTGTTCCCAGTGCAGGCGATAAATTTGTGGATGCACAACCCGCTGGCCCAGCTCCAAGCTGTCCTGTTGGATCAGTACGAATCATGTTCGCATTAAACCCTCCAGCTTGTTGGTCGGTCATGACAATGTGATATCCTTGATCGGCACATAATCCTCCTTCAGGCAAAATTGCCGAAAGGCCTATTGGAGCATAGGTTCGACCAAACATCAAGGCTCCTGTAGTACTGTTTAGCTTCACAATCATTGTGTTTAGTGCAATAGGAAAGGCGAGAATGTTTAGCTGCGTACCTATTGTTGAATAATTACCATCAGAATTTTCCATAATATCCTGCAGTAGATAAGTATTTCCGAAAATACTTCCATTTAATCTCCTATTAAAGATAACAGCAGGAGTTCCTGCACCAACTCCACTAATGCTAACAAGAAAGCCATGTAAGTCGTCATAGCCCCCCAATAAAATATTTCCAGTTGTAAGCGTTTTTGCAGAATTTATTCCTTGAGATGTCGTGTTACCTGCTCCCCATCGCCTTATATAGGTAAGCGCTCCTGTTGCTTTGTCTGTTTTTATTATCAGTGCATTTCTTGGAAGATCTCCGTCCGAATCATACGCTTGTGTTTCGTCTGCAGATTCTCCAACAAAGAAATATCCATCAGCAGATTCAGCTACATCATTGATATAATGTTCGTCTACTTTTGTTGGATTGGTTATAGTCCAGGTTCTGTTCCAGATTAATGTTCCGGCAGAGTTAACCTTAAAAGCGATTGCACTTGTAGTGTCTACTGTAGATGCACTTGCTCCATCCCAAAAATAATCAACCCCTCCACCAATTAAAAATCCACCGTCAGATGTTTCAATTACGGAAGAACCAAATTCGTTTGATGCATTACCCACTCCAATGTTTGGCAATTGATAACGCTTCGCCCAAATAACAGCCCCTAAAGCATCTATGCGGACAAGAATGGCTCCACCACCACCACTAGTTGACGAACCGGTAACAATGTACCCACCAGTGCTTACGTTTTTAATGTCAGAAAAATTAGTTGCAAAACCACCGGTATAAGTTTTTGCCCAGACTACAGTTCCTGTAGCATCTGTTTTTACTACATCTCCATAATAAGGACCAAAGGAGTTGTTTATACCAGCAAACACAAATTCACCAGCAGGGGTTTCTACCATTCCACCGGAAATATCAAAAGCGCCAATGTCGTAAGAATAGCGAAAAGTAGTTTGAGAGAAAGCAAAATGCGAAGCCATGCTAATAAAAAGCAACAGCAACGACTTGAAAATAGTAGTTTTCATCGTCATGAGATCAGTAATTTTAAATTTATCCTATCACAAAAATAAACTAAAAACCGATGGACGCAACACAAAAACCTGTTAATTGTTGGAAATCTGAATAGAGTACTTTTATATATTTTTCCTTGTTTCACAGATGTTTTATGAAATTATTTTATGAGCATTATTTGAAATCAGAAGCACATCCGAATGTTTTCGACCAATGCTTTTTGCTTTTATTTTACCAGGGAGACGTTTCCGTGTCTCGATTTGCTTGAAAGAAAAAAACAACAAAAAAACAATATGTTTTCTCGTGGGGCAATTTTTAAACAGGGAATTAAAAAATAACGATACAAATTAGTTCAGTAGTTTTCATAGCGAGTTTTGTAGTTTTTGATTAATTTATAAATCAAAGTTAGTGGTCAAGCAACCCAAAAACAACATTAAAAACAAAACATTATTGGAAGTCTGATTTGCTATTTTAAAAATAACAATGTATATTTAGAAGTATTTTTAGGAGAATATTTTAATAACACTATTATAAATCAGAAACCATGAAACCATCTGACGAACTGCATCAATTAATCAAAAATCTAAGCATGTCGGAGAAAAGATATTTCAAAATTTTCTCCGCACGTCACGTTATAGCTGGTGAAAACAACTATATCCGACTTTTTGATGCTATTGAAAAGCAGGAAGAATATAACGAACCAAAGATAAAAGCAAATTTTAGAAAAGAGAAGTTTATAACCCACTTGCCTTCAGAAAAACACTATTTATACAATCATGTGTTGGATAGCCTGAACGCCTTTCACAAAGACCGTACTTTTTTAACTCGGTATTGCAATATTTTAATGACCATTGAAATATTGTATCATAAAGGATTATTCGAACAGTGCAAAAAAGTAATTAAAAAAGCTAAAGCAGAAGCATATTCTCTTGAAAAATTTTCCATCCTAAAATTAATTGTTCGTTGGGAAATTATTGTTTACATTAAAGAGGAAGATGTAAAAAAACTTTACGAGCGTTTTGATGAGGAGTTGCGGATTTTAGATGTTATTCGATTGTCATCTGTTTTAATGCGAATTGCCTTTAAAATTCAAGTAGAAATGTATAAAGGGAAAGCCTCCTCTTCTTTTCTAAGAGAAAGGGAAGTGGAGCTAAAACAACATTATCCCCCTAAAAAGGAAGTAAACAGTTTTTGGGCACAATACTATTATCATTCTGCAATGGGGCTAATTTATTCAATTGAAAAGAAAGCCACTCAACGATATACCTGTTATAAGGAAATCAACGCTTTGCTTGAAGATGAAAAGCAATTTATTGTGGATTTACCACACATCTATCACACAAACAACAACAACCTTGTGAACCTTATGTTTGCAATGAAAAAATACGATGAGGTGATGCCGATGCTTCAGAAACAACGTAGTTTTATGCAAACGTATAAAATAAAAAACCCAACATTATCTAAAATGGTTTTTATACACACGCATGAAAGCGAATTGTTTTTGTTGTATAAACAAGGAGAAACAAAAGCAGGAGTTAATTTGATAAAAAAGATTGAATCAGAACTTAAAAAAATTAGTTTGTTGTTTAGTCCAGCACTTTTCGATTTGTTTTTTATGATGGCCGCAATTGCTTTCTGTGAAGAAGATTACAGAGCGGCAATTAAGTGGCTAAATAAAATTTTAAATACGGAGCGGGAAATGAACATCCGGATTGAACAAAGAATAAATACCCGATTGCTTTATTTAATTGTCTTGTTTGAAAAAGAAGATTTGTTTTTTGACAATCATTACCTATCCACAAAACGCTTTCTAGCGCAGGAAAAAAAACATCAAGGGTCATTAAGAATGTTGGAAGCAATTCGATACATCTCAGATGGAAAACAAACTGCACAAAAGAAAGAAAAACTAAAACAATTGTTTAAGAAAATAAAAACAGAAAAGATAAAAGAGGACTCCATCGACAAACAATTTGATTTT
The DNA here is from genome assembly GCA_964456225.1 of uncultured Chitinophaga sp. Classification (GTDB taxonomy): domain Bacteria; phylum Bacteroidota; class Bacteroidia; order 2-12-FULL-35-15; family 2-12-FULL-35-15; genus 2-12-FULL-35-15. Next base: position 23,939 of record CAYWAV010000032.1, read on the forward strand.
GTGGAGTGGATAGAGAGCAAGACCTAATTTTTTTCACTTTGAGGTCGCGTGGGCCTGCCTGCCGGTAGGTAGGGATTGAATTTCCTTCGGGCAAGCCTAAAGTCAAATATCTGATTACAACCTAACCCTAATAATGGTACTTTTAAAGTTCAAATTTCTGAGTCCGGAAAACGAATTCAAATAAAGAAAATGGAAGTTTTCGATATGATGGGTAAGGTTATCTGGAGTGTTGATAATTCTGATAATTACGAGTTCAATATTAACATATCAGTTTATCCTGCGGGATTATATTATGTTAAATTAACAGATGAATTTGATAGGGTTGAAACTAAGAAATTGATAAAGCAGTAAAAGTATTTCACTTTTAATTGAAAAAAGCGTATGCAAAACCTTAAAGTATTATTTCTTGCTTTGAGTTTAATTGTTTCTCGATTTGTGTTAGTTGCACAAGTTGAGATAGAGCAGTTGCCTGAATATCCGCTTAAAACCATATCTGATTATTGTCAGAGCGATACATCAAAACTGATCTCCGTTGAAACAGTTATTTATGATGACAATAAGCTGCCTATTGAATCTATTGTTTCATCCTCCAATCTAAATAAGAAAAGTATCAAAAAATTCAGCTACGGTAGTAACCAAAAAATATCAAAAATAACATTGTATATAATAGAAGATAACTTAGAAAAGGAGAGTGTAACAAAAACATATAAATATGATTCAAATGGAAATTTAATTTATTACAGTAGTAGCATACTTTCCGATACTTCTAAAATTATCAAATTCACATACAATGAAAAAGGAGAACTTTCAAGTAAATTATTAATAGGCAAGGATTGGGCTGTAAATTATCAATTTAAATATGATGTTTCAGGGAGGTTGATTGATCAATTAAGAGATAGTAAACCTTATCTCAAATTTTATTACAATAAGGGCGGGAAACTTATTAAAATAGTTCAGCAGACTAATGAAAGTCCGATAGAAACTGTTTTAAAGTATGACCAAAATGATTGGCTTATTTCAAAGGAGATTGTTGGCAGAAATACCGAAAAAAATATTTATAAAATGGATGGCAAAAAACTGGAACAATGGTCTAGTGATTTTAGTAAAGATGCCTGCATAGAACAGCCATGTTGTATGAAGTGGGTAAAGAAATTCAAATATTATTAAAAACACTGTTTTTTATCCGACATTAGTCGTCTATTAGTAAACTCCCTGTTTACATTTCATCCTCATCTAATGATTGGATAATGCACAAGGCAAATACTTCTTTTTCCACATGTTGCATGAATAATGGATTGCAAAGGCTATGACCAATAATTCTCAAGTATCAGCATCGGCTTCCAGTTCAGACTTTAAGATGTATCCGAATCCAAATAACGGATTGATGACACTGGATTATCATTTGGGGGACAATGAAACTGGTACAGTTGAGGTTTACGACCTTACAGGAAGGATCTTGAAAAGTTTTGTGATTCAATCAAGAGGCACCCAGCTTGAGATCAACTCAACCGAATTAAGTGCAGGACAATATTATTATGTGATTCGAGTAAACGGACAGCTTGTAAAAACAGAAAAGCTCTCGATTATTAAATAAACAACCATTTGTAAATAAATGAAAGCCCTTTCGTAACTTTGTATGAAAGGGCTTTCTTATTCCTTGCCAATGAAAAAAGTATTCTTTACATTTCTATTTGCTTGTTTGTTAATTACTACTAAATCACAAAATTTAGTGCCTAATTACAGTTTTGAATATAAAACTCAATGTCCCGATAATCCTGGTCAGATTGGTTACGCATATCCTTGGTATTCTCCTACAATGGGATCAACCGATTATTTCCATTCTTGTGGGATTTCAGGTTACGTTGGAGTTCCGTCAAATGTGTGGGGTTATCAGTTTGCTAGAACAGGAAATGGATATGCTGAGATTGGTGTCTACGGCTCAAGCACAAGTTCAATACGCGAATATATTCAGGTTCAATTAAGCGACACCTTAGTCGCAGGCAATCAGTATTGTATCAAATTTCATATTAATCATGCTGGATCTAGCGCATTTACTACATCATACACACCAATTGCTATAACCGAAATAGGACTTCTGTTTTCAACCAATCCAATTATAACAACCAACACTTTGCCATTATCATATTCACCTCAGATTGTGTCTCCAGCAGGAGTATATCTGAACGATACAACGCAATGGGTTGAAATTTCAGGAATATATACAGCATCAGGTGGTGAAAGATTTATTACAATCGGAAACTTTAAAGATGATATATCTACTGATACAATAACAGTTGCAAATCCCGGATTTGATCCACAAGGCTATTATTATGTAGATGATGTAAGCGTTATTGATTGTGATTCACTGGTTGGCATTAGTGAAAATAGAGATAATGATGTTTTAAAAATTTTCCCAAACCCAAACAATGGAAATATGACATTAACATACACATTGAATCAAGATGATGAAGGGATAATGAAAATTTATGATGTAGCAGGAAAATTATCTCAAGAAATTATTTTGGATTCAAACAGGAAACAGATTGAAATTGCTACAAACCTTAGCAATGGGATTTATTTTTATCAGCTTATTGTAAATGATAAACTTTCTAAGAGTGATAAGATAGTTATTATCAATAAATGAAGAAGCCAACAATAATTTTGTTTTTTTTACTTTTTGCTGTTACCTCAAGATCTCAAAATCTTGTACCGAATGGTGATTTTGAATATTATACTTCTTGCCCCACGTGGCCTAACCAAACAAATTTTGCCACACCTTGGTATGATCCGACTGGGGCAACATCTGACTACTTTAATGCTTGTGCTCCTGTTTCATCTTTCGTTAATGTGCCCGATGGAACAATGGGGTTTTGGCAATATGCATACTCTGGAGTAGGGTATGTGGGCTTACAAGCGATACAAAATGTTGGAAGTGAATATAGGGAGTATATTCAGGTGGAACTAACAGATTCTCTGTATTCGGGAGAATGCTATAAAATTATTTTTTATATAAACTTACTCAATCGTGTTAAAAAAGGATGCAATAATATTGGGGCTTATCTTTCACAAACAGCAATCACAACAGCAGCTCCAAATGTGTTAAACTTCAGTCCTCAAATATTATTACCCGGGAATCCCGTAATTACGGATACTGTAAACTGGATAAAAATTTCAGGACTTTATATTGCAACAGGAGGAGAAAAATATATTACTATCGGAAATTTCGAGAATGATAGCAATACTGTGACTCAAATAATAGATGCGGCCAGCCCTTATGATGTTGCATATTATTACATTGATGACGTAAGCGTTTTGGCTTGTGCAGATACAGGAGTTTCGGTAGCAGAATACGAAAACGATTTTGATTTCAAAATTTATCCAAATCCAAATGATGGAGTGATGATTTTGGATTATCATTTATTGAGCGACCAGTCAGTGATGATAGAAGTCTATGATTTGACCGGCCGATTATTAAAGACTTTCCCGATTACTTCAGAAAGTACTCAACTGATTATCAATTCCACAGAATTGAACGCAGGGCAGTATTATTATGCTATCCGAATAAACGGACAGTTGGTGAAAACGGAGAAACTTACAATTATAAAATAGACAGAAATAAATCGGATATATGAAAGCCCTTTTTTAGTTAGTAATATTTTCAAGCGAAAATGCATGAGCACCCAAAAACAAAAATTCCCGACTTGCTTTCAGCAAGAAGGGAATTTTTCGAGGTCCCGTGCGGAGTGAATTTCCTTCGGGCAAGCCTAACGTCAAAAACACGATTCCTGCATTACATGCAGGATTTTGTTTTATTGAGGTCCCGTGCGGATTAAATTTCCTTCGGGCATGCCTAAAGTCAAATATCTGATTTCGTCCCATTGGGACGGATTTTGTTTTTAACCTTTCACCAGTTAAAGCCGAAAAGGCTTTGCTGTCTTAGCTTAAAAAGAAAATTCCATTCGCGAAAAGCGAATGGAATTAGATCTTATTGAGGTCCCGTGCGGATTCGAACCGCAGTAGCAGCTTTTGCAGAGCTGAGCCTAGCCACTCGGCCACAGGACCAATTAATTAACGCAAAAGTACTAAAAATCAGATAACGATCACTAATTTATTGATTCTTTCAGTGAATATTCCTTTAAACAGTTAGGACACAAACAATTGTCGTAGGTTGCTTTTAGCTCTTTGAGGGTTTCTAAATCAATGAGTAAGTTCTCGCACCAGCACCCAGGTTTCTCGTTTCTACAATCAAACGTGGTTTGACATTTAGAACATTTTTTAACTGACATACAAAATCCCCCTAGCCCTTTTTAAACCTCATCTGTCCTTCGGACACCTTCTCCACCCATTCGACTAGGCTCAGGGTGACAGGAGAAGGGAGATTGAAGCAATTTTTTATGGAATTGATTTTACTCCGAAATTACTATAGATACTTTTTCAACATTACCGTTCATTGGAGGATTGAGTTTGGTAACTTTTACTTCCACTTTTTTTAGTGTAGAGAATTGTTTTTTTAATTCGTCAACAATGCGTTGTCCAACTTGTTCAATCAATTTAGAGCGAACGGCCATTTGCGTTTTCACGATATCGTATACAATAACGTAATCAATAGTTTTGCTAAGGTCGTCTGTTTTTGCAGCTTCGGCAAAATCAGTTTCCAGCGTTACATCAACAATGTAGTTGCTCCCAATTTTGCCTTCTTCTGCTAAGCAACCGTGATAAGCGTAAATTTTTATTCCTTGTACGAGTATTTTATGCATTGGCACCTCCCAACCTCCCCAAAAGGGAGGAGTTTGTTGAGTGTTTAAAAAGTAAAGTATGTTTTTTCATTTGCGTTTTGTTTGGGTATTACCTCCTCTCCTTTGGAGAGGAGATTAAGAGGAGAGGCTTTTGCTTGCTTCATCCAATCGTTTTATCACTTCCTCTTTTCCTAATAGTTCTACCATTTCAAAAAGCATCGGTCCACCGCCAACTCCACTCAAGCACACACGAAACAACTGCATTACTTCCCCTGTTTTTGTTCCCAACTTTTCTGCTGTAGCTTTAAATGTAGCTTCTGTTTCAGCAGCAGTAAACGTACTTAGTGCTTTAAAATCAGCAGCAACAGCCTTAATAAAATCAGCGCTGTTTTCGTTCCAACGTTTTTTAATGACATCCGCATCGTAAGTAGTTGGAGCAATAAAAAAGTAACTTCCATTTGTCCAAAATTCTGAAACAAAATGTGCTTTCTCTTTCACTAATTTACAAACGCCTTCAACAAAAGCAGGCTCCGCAACAATATTATGTTCTTTGAGAATAGGCGTAAACAAAGCTGCAAGTTCCTTATCTGATTTCGCTCTTAAATATTGTTGATTGAACCATTTTGTTTTTTCAGGATCAAATTTTGCTCCTGATTTATTTACGCGTTCAAATGAAAATGCTTCTACTAATTCATCCAAAGAAAAAATTTCTTGTGTTGTTCCAGGGTTCCAACCTAGCATTGCTAGCATGTTTACAAACGCTTCTGGAAAAAATCCGCTTTCACGATAACCAACATAAGTTTCTTTTGAGTTTTCATCAAACCAGTTTAATGGAAACATTGGAATTCCTGATTTGTCTCGTTTGGATAATTTTCCATTTCCATCCGTTTTCAAAATAAGAGGAAGATGTGCAAACAAAGGCATCTTGTCTTCCATTCCCAAATAACGATAAATCAAAACGTGTGATGGGGCTGATGGCAACCACTCTTCTCCACGAACAGCATGAGAAACTTCCATTTCAATGTCGTCTACAATATGCGCCAAGTGGTAAGTTGGCATACCATCACTTTTTAATAAAACTTTATCATCTACTTGAGTAGAATTCACAACTACCCATCCACGAATGATATCGTGAAAACGAATTTCTTCGTTGCGAGGGACTTTAAGCCTTACTACATGAGGTGTTCCAGCATCCAACAATTTTTTTACTTCATCTTCCGATAAGGTTAAAGAGTTACGCATGTTTTGTCGTGATACCGAATTGTATTGCGGAGCAACAACTTTTGCGGCTTCCAGTCGTTTACGCATGGCATCTAATTCTTCAGCTGTATCAAATGCATAATAGGCGTTTCCGCTATCAATAAGCTGTTTGGCATACTTTGCATAAATGCCCAATTCTTTTCTTTCGCTTTGACGATAAGGTGCATGCGGTCCATCACCAAAACCAACACCTTCATTTGGTTCAATGCCGCACCATTTTAATGCAGCAATGATATACTCTTCAGCGCCTTTTACATAACGGGTTTGGTCGGTATCTTCAATTCGGAGAATAAAATCTCCGCCATGCTTTTTTGCATATAAATAACTAAACAATGCAGTACGCACACCACCCATGTGTAAACCACCTGTTGGGCTGGGCGCAAAACGTAATCTAACTCTCTTATTTTCCATCATACTATTTTTGGTCTGCAAAGATAAGTAAATGTGTTGATTGGAGATGCTCGATTAATATATTTGCGTGTTTCTCATTCGTGCATTTAATTGGTACATTTGCACATCAAAAATCAGGAATTAAAAGATGCAATTACTTAGCCCACAAAATTTTACGGATTACGAATTAATCGATGTTGGTAATTTTGAAAAGCTCGAACGTTTTGGACAATACATTACTATTCGTCCTGAGCCACAAGCTGTATGGGATAAAACATTAAGCAATGCAGAGTGGGAAAAACGAGCACACATTAAATTTATGTCTCGCTCCAGCTCTTCTGGAGAGTGGAAAAAACTCAAACAAGTCCCAGATCAGTGGCCTGTTCAATATAAAATAAACAACTCGGATGCAATAATAAAATTTCGTTTGGGATTAACGTCTTTTAAACATGTGGGAATTTTTCCTGAGCAAGCTTCTAATTGGGATTTTATTTATGAGACAATAAAAAAAATGTCGGTGCCACAGCCAAAGGTGTTGAATTTATTTGCCTATACCGGAGGAGCATCATTAGCGGCAAAAGCAGCTGGAGCGGACATAACTCATGTTGATTCAATAAAGCAAGTAGTTACCTGGAGCAAAGAAAATATGGAGCTTTCTGGATTAAACAACATTCGTTGGGTAGTAGAAGACGCTTTAAAATTTGTAAAGCGCGAAGAAAAAAGAGGAAACAAATACAACGGAATTATTTTGGATCCTCCAGCATTTGGTCATGGCCCGAATGGAGAAAAATGGAAACTGGAAGACAATATTAATGAAATGATGCAAGCTGTTTTAAACTTGCTAGATGATAAAGAACATTTTTTAATTCTAAATGCATACTCATTAGGTTTCTCAGCGCTCATTCTTGAAAATATGTTGAAAGCCAAAGCAGGAAAACACTTAAATGTAGGCGAATTGTATTTACACGCAACCGAAGGGAATAAACTTCCATTAGGTGTTTTCGGAAGATGGAGAAATTTTTAAGACGATGAATTAGCTTAATTTGTATTCAACAAACTTTTTATTTCATTTTCATTACTTACTTCACGTATTGGTTTGCTGTATACAATCGAATCAGCCTTGTAATTATAAATGGTGATTACGGACAAAGCAACATTGTTTTTTGTATAACGGTTAACAGCAAGAAACAATTCTCTGCTCCAACAAATAGATTCATTGGAAATAGACAATAACTCCAAGTCGGGATTGCTTTTCAGAATTGCTTCTTTTTCTATTTCTCGATCCACTGAAAAGATATACAACTTAGGATTGTTGGCTTCAGCCAATGTATTATTGATTGTTTTAAAACCATTGATGCAACTTATGCAATCATTTGGATTGATGGTGTAGATGAGAATATTTTTTGTTGTATCAATTTTCAAGCTGTCAATTAATGATTTCAAGCAAGAAACTTTAACACCTTTGTTCGGCATGCAAGCATTTAACAACAAACAAAACAGCCCTGCAAAAGCACTAATTCTCATGATAATGTATAGATTTAAAATAGTAATGTTCTTTGTCTTTTTCTACCAAAATTACTTTGTCTTTAGTAATCAATACTGTGGTTCGAGTTTTTAGAGGTAATTCCATTGTTGCGATTAGCTCTGTCTGAAATATTTTTATTTGAACATCTCCTAGGCTGTCAGAACCATACATTTTTTCTGCCTCTGATTGTTGTCGTTTTTGAAAAAGCTTATATGTAAGCATCGTAACAGTGTTTTTTTGTTTGCGAAAGTCACTTATCCATTCATTTTCTTCAAGCAATATTTTTGAGAATATTTTTTTTTCGGAGCGAACATTCAAAATTTCTTTCCCATTTGAAAAAAGCAATTCATTCTCGTCATCGCGAAATGAAAAAGGAGAAGTAAAATAATTGCGCACCGAAAAATCATTGAAATCAATTGTTTTATAGGGAAGTGAATATTGCACAGCATCGTCATTCGTTAAATCATAGTTGGCAAGGGCGAAAAAGGTGTTGTTGCAGACCATTTTGCCTGATAAATCAGAAATCCCCTTTTCACTGTTATAGATAGGAGTAAATAGCTGGTTATTTTTGACTGCAAATCCTTTCTGAAAAAATGGAGAATAATTATCTTTTTTTAGTCTTGCACGTTCATACAACGGAATAATTTTTTTGATTTGTAGCTGTTCATCCAACACAAATATAAACTCCAAATATTCCATTACTTGAATGTTGACATCCTCTGTTGAGTTTGATAATTGCTGAGCATTTGCCGTTTTCAAAAAACGTTGAAGCTCCTCCTTGTCGTTATCGTAGTTTACTTCTACCAATGTATTGACATAGACATAAAATGTATTTTCAGAAAACCAAAAATTCAATAGCTGTGAGTTGCCACCTGACATACCTGAAGCCACTGTTGCATCGTAAATGTATTTCCTTTTGTTCGCATATTTTTTTCTGTAAGTTGTGGTAATAACCGAGTCGAAAGAAATAGTTTCAGTAGAAAAGTTGGCGAAGTTTTTACCTGTTTGGATATTGTATAGAGAGAGATGAGCTCCAGAATTGAGCACGCCTATAATAGAATCATTGATCTCGGTTAATTCGGAAGGAAATGTTGTAAGCACAATTTTGGACTCATCTACTTCAATCGAATCGGATGCTTCAAAAACGTATTCACTTTTCTCTCGGGAACATGCTCCCGAGAAAAAAATGAATATCAAAAAACAATACACAATTGTTTTTTTCATTATTATAAAGTTGAGTAGTTTATTTTTGGCATTCCATTAACATTTATAACATTTACGGACCCTAAATTAGGGACAGTAATAGGATTTGGAGAGGCGTTCAAGATAAGTTCGGCTTCTCCGTTTTGATAAAATGTTTGACTATAAGGCAACCTGATTTCTGTTGGAAGAGGGCTAGTTCCCTGAATAAAAGCAGGCCAAGTAATAATGGTAAAACAAACGCATTGGTGTGGAAAACAAGTTCCACTTTCCACATCTCCTTGCAAAATTACAAAAACACCTCTGATAAATTTAACGGAAGGCTTGGGCCCTTTTTGATTTGAGTGATTTGTGTAGATTTCATCGTATGCTTCCGGGTCTCCTTTTTGTATCAAGTCGGCCAATTGTGTTTCCATTGTTTTACCCGGAGTAGCAGGTGTAACAGTTTCTTTTTTACAACTTGCCATTCCTATTACTATTGCGGCAAGCAGAATTAGATTTTTTTTCATTTTTTTTTCATTTTAGTTTTTAGTTTTCTGTTGCACTCGCGGCTACAGCTTTTGTTAAAATCAGCTAGCATGATTTTCGCTGCAAACATATTGTTGCTCGAGGACAAATTTTGACCGCGGACAGATTTGTTTAATTTTCTATTACATACGATTGAGTCTTGCGGCAAAAACGGATAGACTTATTTTTAATTCTAAGTCGTTCAATAAATCTTCTGATTGTGCGCTCCGAAACACGCAACCGTTTTGCTAATTCCTTTGGTGTTCCAGTATTTGCATCCTGTATCAACTGGTCTATTTGTTCAAGCTTCTCCTTGTACTCGTCAAATTTCATATAGCAGAGTTTTGTGTTAAAACGCAGTTATTAAAAAATTTCTGGGGAGCAGACAGAAATAAAATGTTTGATTGTCGCTTTGTCCGAGCTAGTGATATTAAAAAAGTACCGCGGACAACCTTTTCTGTTTGGAGTAAAAAACAGATTGTATTATAAAGTTGTGCAAATGTATATAAAAATGCAAGATGCACAACAAATAAGTACAAAAACGTAACATTATATAGTACAAAATGCGGAACTTCTTTTTTATCAGCCACTTATCTTTGAATATGGCTATTCATATCGGCAAAAGGATAAAGGAAGAATTGTATAAACAGGGAATTTCTGTAAGTACATTTGCTAAAAAAATTAATCGTAGCAGAAATGTTGTTTATGATATTTTTGAAAGAGAGAGTATTGATACGGCCTTGTTAAACAAAATAGGATTGATTTTGCGATTGGATTTTTTTTCTATTTATTCGGAGCAGAAAGAATATAAAAAAGAAGGAATTTATCCGGCCTATTTGAAAGACGAAAAAAGCCCTTATAATTCAGTAAGCGATCAACTAAAGGAGATAGAAAAAAAGCTTGAGCTCTTACAGAATGAAAATACCTACCTGAAAAAAATAGTTGGACTGTTGGAAGAAAAAAATAAGGCTTCCACCACAAAGAAAAAATAGCTACTCCGCTAACAACATTTCTACAAAACGTGTAGTGTCTTCCACAAATTTTGTGTGCGCATCACCAGTAGCCGGTCCATTAAATCCCGTATAAATTTTTCTGACGACTCCTTTTTTATCTATGTAAATAGTAGTTGGGAAAGCCATCACCGCATTCAACATGGGCAATGCTTCGGAAGCTTGATCTTTTCCAGTTTTCATTGTGATTAAAAATTCATAGTTGGCTGAAAAACGTTTTTTGGAACGCTGGATATTATTTACAGCTTTGTTAAAATCATCGGTGCGTTCAAATGCCAATGCAACCACTTCTAATCCTTTTGATTTGTATGTGTCGTAAAATGGTGCAAGAAATTTTGTTTCATCCATACAATTCGGACACCATGTTCCCATGATTTGAATGATGACTACTTTGTTTTTAAACTTTTCATCTTTTATAGAAACAGATTTTCCTTCCAAGTTTTTAAAACTAAAATCGATACTTGTGAAACCGGGTTTTAAATATGTAAGAGAATCAGGATTACGGAGCTGGAAGTTATCATTACGAACAGCCACCCATGGCTCGTGATGATGCGCTCCGGAATAAAAATGTCCGTTTACGATGCTGTCGCCTTTTACTTCTCCGGTGAATAAGAATGCGTG
>CAYWAV010000032.1:35287-37533 GCA_964456225.1 uncultured Chitinophaga sp.
ACTCCCTCTCCTTCTTCAAGGAGAGGGCTGGGGAGAGGTTATATATTAAAATTTATTCCTTGTGCTAAAGGCAAACTAGTTCCGTAATTAATAGTATTTGTTTGTCTGCGCATATAAGCTTTCCAAGCATCAGAGCCTGATTCACGGCCACCACCTGTTTCTTTTTCTCCGCCAAATGCGCCACCAATTTCCGCTCCGGAAGTTCCAATGTTTACGTTTGCAATTCCACAATCTGATCCGGCAGACGACAAATACAATTCAGCTTCTCGTAGGTTCAACGACATTAACGAAGAAGATAATCCTTGAGGAACACCATTTTGTAATTCAATAGCCTCTTCTAATGTTTTATACTTCATGATGTATAAAATTGGAGCGAATGTTTCGTGCTGAACAATTTCAAAATTATTTTTCGCTTCTGCAATTGCAGGTTTTACGTAACAACCACTTTCGTATCCTCTACCATCTAATACACCTCCGGTAACAATAATCTTTCCGCCTTCGGCAATAACCCTTTCCAATGCGTTTTGATAAGCTCCAACAGCATCTTTATCAATCAATGGTCCAACATGCATATTTTCATCCAATGGATTTCCAATTCTTAACTGAGAATAAGCTTTCACTAATCTTTCTCTTACCGTATCATAAATACTTTCATGAATAATTAAACGACGTGTGGTTGTACAACGCTGACCTGCCGTTCCAACTGCGCCAAAAACACAAGCAGGAATGCAGTTGTCAATCTCAGCAAAGGGAGAAATAATAATTGCATTATTCCCTCCTAACTCAAGCAATGAACGTCCGAAACGCTCAGCAACTTTTGTTCCAACCATTTTTCCCATACGAGTAGAACCCGTTGCAGAAATTAATGGCACATGATGATCTGAAGTAAGGAACTCCCCTACTTTTCCATCACCATTTACTAAACAACTAATACCTTCAGGTAAATTATTTTCTTTCGCAACTTCCGCCCAAATATTTTGACAAGCGATTGAACACAAAGGAGTTTTTTCAGATGGTTTCCAAATACAAACATCACCACTGATCCAAGCTAAAGCTGTATTCCAACTCCAAACTGCAACAGGGAAATTAAATGCGCTGATGATGCCTACAATTCCAAGTGGGTGATACTGCTCATACATTCTATGATCAGGACGCTCGCTATGCATTGTTAAGCCGTATAGCTGACGACTCAAGCCTACTGCAAATTCGCAGATGTCAATCATCTCTTGCACTTCTCCTAATCCTTCTTGATATGATTTACCCATTTCGTAAGAGACAAGTTTTCCAAGATCTTCTTTTTTAGCACGAAGTTTTTCTCCGTACTGTCGAACAATCTCTCCACGCTTTGGCGCAGGAAGTTTTTTCCAAAACTTAAACGCTACGTTTGCAGCTTGAACAACCGCTGTATAATCAGAGCGAGTCGCTCCTTTTACCTTGCCAATTAATTTTCCATCAACAGGACTATATGATTCGATGATTTCTCCTGAAGCAAAAAATTTAGAACCGGTTGAACAACCGTCATTCACTTCTTTTATTCCAAGAGATTTAAGAATTTTTTGCATACCTAAAACGTCTTTTTCAGTTAGTGTTTCCATGTGTTTAAAATAGAACATCAAAATTAATTAAATTGAACTGGATATGAGAATTATACGAACCGTAATGTTATTTTTTACTAACAGAAAATGCTACTGATTTTTCAATTCTTGAAGCAATTTCCATCGCAATTACGGATACATAATTGTTGATTATTTTATCTGTTGTATTTACAGTGGGAGGGAATAAAACGGTGCAAATTCCTGAGTTCAACTCTTTTGCATCAACCGTGTAAACAGTATAATGAATGGTAAGGGTGCGAGATCCAACAACGCCAGGATCCTCAGAGAGTGTGGTTTGACCTGAAATAATATCCAATTGGTTAATAAAAACGTAGATTTCGGCCTTGTGTTTTATATAAAGATTTGGAATTAAAGCAGGGTTACTAACCTTCGCATTCATAAATCTATCCTCAGCATTTGAGGAAATGATTAGCTGTCCGTTTTTAATCGTGCTTTGTGGCTTTACTTTTTCTGGGGCTCTGTATTTATCCTGATTTGGAATCTTTTCGTAAGCATGTGTAGTGTATTGATAAATTTGAGCGATGTCTTTTGAATATTTAATGGTATCGCTGATTAACGACACGACTTCAAATTTTGATTTTAATTTTTTGTAAAGTTGTTCGTCAACGCCATCTCTAAACTGCCAAATAA
>CAYWAV010000033.1:0-16917 GCA_964456225.1 uncultured Chitinophaga sp.
TCAAAAAAAGAAAGTAAAAATCAGCAAGTACAAAAATGACGGCAACGAAAAATGGGAATCCTTCAAACGTGAATTCAATTATGACATGGATGAACTAGGGCAATCCTTAAAAGATTTAGGGGAAAATAATGTAAAATAATTAAACTGTTGAAAACTACATAACATGAAAAAGCTAGTAATCATTGCCCCATATTTGCCAAGTTACTAAACCATTAAATGCTTTAGTAATTTTCTATTTCTGACTGTTCCTTTTCATAAAAATATGTGAAAATTGCAACTAATTCCCAAATTTATATAATACAGTCCACCTTTATGTAGAGCACCTTTGCATTAAATTATTCAAAAAAACATCACAAATAAAAAAAATTACTTTATTAATTACTCTATTCTTAAATCTAATAATTCTTAATGCCCAAAGCTAATAAAGACGATTTCGAAGAAGAATTTGACCAAGCAGAAAAAATATATTCTAAAAAAATCAAATTTTGAATCATGCGATAGGGTAAAATGTTTCTCTTCATTTAATAACAGGAAAATGGAATTACAAAAATAGTATATAATACAGTTTCTCTATACAACGAATGCACAAATTAAAAAAATCTCTTTTATTACTACGGTTACAATACTCATTATAGTTACTATCATCATTAATTATCACTTATCAAAGCATATCAAAAAATGAATGAATTAAACGATGAAATTCGAAGAAAAAGATTTAAGGAAAAGCGAAAAGCAAAAAAGAATATTATTTAAAAATTAAAACCAATGAGAACTACCGGAAATGATATCGAAATTATTCTTAATGGCATTACGATTTGTTATGATGACTTAGGAGAAGGCTCCACTCCCATTCTATTCGTTCATGGTTTTCCTTTTGATAAATCATCTTGGAAGCCACAAATAGATTTTTTCAAACACACACACCGTGTTATTGCTTATGATATACGAGGATTTGGCAAATCAACTATTGGGAACGAAGAATTAAGCATGCGTTTATTTGCTGATGATTTGGTAAAATTAATGGACGGTCTATTAATAAACAAAGCAATTGTTTGTGGCTTATCTATGGGTGGATACGTTTTAATGAATGCGGCCTATAGATACGCTGAACGATTTGAAGCCATTATTCTAAGTGACACACAATGTATCGCAGATTCGCGCGAAATGAAATTAAAAAGGGCAGCAACCATTGCTCAAATAACAACATACGGACTAGAAGCTTTTGCAGAAGGATATGTTAAAAATGTTTTTTGTCAAGAATCAGTGAATACCAAAAAAGTGCTAGTAGAACAAATTAAACAAGTTATTCTCACTACTTCAACAGCATCAATTATTGGAACGTTGCATGCGTTAGCCCAACGCTGGCAGATGTGTCCGTCACTAAAAGAGATTTCTGTTCCCACACTTATTCTATGTGGAAAAGAAGACATCGTTACTCCCCTTTCTGAATCAGAATTTATGCTTCAGAATATTACCAATTCTACAATGCAAAGCATTGATGATGCTGGTCACATGTCTAATCTTGAACAAGCTGATGAATTTAATAAGCATCTTTCAAACTTTATTTCTGATATAAGTTAAAAGACATGAATTTTGCAACTTATTACAAAAATTTTGTAATGTTTTAGGCAATCAAGACATTCATCTTTGTAGTGTTATAAAAATACATTTTCAATTTAAAATTTAAAAACTGACTGCTATATTAAGTTAAGTAGCATCAATGAATTTCTACTTATAATGCCAAAATAGTACAAAATGATAAAATTTATAAAAACTGAAAAAGAATTGAATAATGATATTCTGACAATTACAATGACCATTCAAGAGCTGTTTCCAGAATTATCAAAATATTTACAGGAGATGCCTGCGACAGCCTCCTGTAAAAATGATTCAGACGTAACTATTCAAAATTTATTGGAATACTATAATTCATTAGATACTTTATTAAAAGAATATGGCTCAAATCATGGTAACCCAAGAAAATAAATTCAAATAACATTTACCAATCTAATTATATAAAATCATGAAAAAAAACATCTGTATAGTATTTGCGCTTATTGTAGGATTTTCCGCTTGCGTACCTAAGAAAAAATTAACAAGTGCACAAAATAGAGTTAAAACATTGCAATCTGACAGCTTGACCCTTTACTCCAACTTGAATACCTGTAACGAACAAGTCACAGATCTGGAAAAAGAAAAAGCATCTATGCAAAAAGCAATGGCTAATCTTTCATCTACATCACAAGCTACGATTGAAAATTCTAAAATGACCATTGAAGAACAAGCAAAACGATTAAAAGACCTTCAATCATTAATTCAATCCCAAAAAGATGTAATGAATAAACTTAAAAAATCGGTAGCTGATGCGCTAGTAAATTTTAAACCTGACGAGTTAACCGTTTCTGTAAAAGATGGAAAACTATACGTTTCGCTTCAAGAAAAACTACTATTTAAATCAGGAAGTGCTGTTGTTGATCCTAAAGGAAAAGAAGCACTAAAATCGTTAGCAGCAGTGCTTAATTCTACACCTGACATTGGTGTCGTAATCGAAGGGCATACAGATAACGTACCGATGAGTGGGAAATATGAGGATAACTGGTCATTAAGCACTGAAAGAGCAACTTCAATTGTACGCATACTAACTAGCGATTACAAAGTAGATGCACATAATATTATTACTTCAGGAAGGAGTGAATTTTACCCGGTGGACAACAATAAAACTACTGAAGGAAAAGCTAAAAACAGAAGAACAGAAATCATTCTTTCTCCAAATCTGTCTGAGCTATTTAAGCTAATTAATCAATAAAATTAATTCTAAAAATTATTTACTATGAGAGCCAGAAATCGTCTACAAATATTAAAAAGAATGTCCAGTAAGTCGGACCAACTTCTAAATGACATTTTAAAACTAATGCAGATTTACGGCACAGAGCAAAAACAAATTCTTCAAATTGACAAAAACCAATTGCTTGCAAATGTGAAACCTACTAACAATGTAAAATAAAATATCTTATGAGAAATATGGTTAGTTATACAATTTATTGCAAAGAACGTTTCTATTAATTCCGAAGCGCTCCGCTCACAAAGAAACAAGCATGAATTAGACAACTTATTCCGATAGTTTTATAACTCATTGGATTTAAAAGAAATCGCGAAGAAATAAATTTTAAAAAAGTAGTAAAAAGATACTTCAACATTTCAAATTAACGTATTAATAAAACATGTGAATAATATAACATAATTGATAAGTTATGTAACACATCGCAGATTCAATTATTCTTATTTTGCAACAAATAATATCTATAATCACTAAAACATTCAACATGAAAAAATTTCTTTTTATAGCTGGCACTTTGCTATCAGTATCAGCATGTAATCAAAGCGGAACAGAAAAAACAGATCAAAAAAACGATTCTCTAATTTCAGTTATTAATGATCGAGATGCAGCACTAAATGCGTTCATTTTATCCTTTAATGAGATTGAATCCAATCTGGATTCAGTAGCTGCTAAGCAAAAAATAATTGCTTTATATACAGCTGGAGTAAAAGGAGAATTAAAGCGCGACAGGAAAGCCCAAATTAATGCTGAAATTGGAGCAATTAACAACTTGATGGAAAAAAACCGTAAAGAAATAGAAGAATTGAACAATAAATTAAGAGGTTCAAAAACCAAAAACGTTTTACTAGAAAAAACTGTAAAGACCTTAACTATTCAGTTATCTCAAAAAGAGTATGAATTATGTGAATTAAACATAAAAATGAATACATTGAATGCTAAAGTTACTGCATTAGTAACAACCCTTGATTCTCTTTCACAACATAATTATATCCAATCAATAATAATTGATTATCAAACAGCGGATTTGAATACAGCATATTATATAGTTGATGAATCCAAAGAATTAAAAGACAAAAATATTATCGATAAAAAGGGAGGATTGTTGGGAATTGGAAAAACATCGGTACTTAATAAAGATTTTGACAATAGCATGTTCAAACTTATTAATTTAAATCAAACTACATCCATTCCTATAAACGGATCTGATGTTACACTTATTACAAACCACCCGTCCGGTTCATTTGTACTAATTGATGATGATTCTAAAAAAGGAAATATTAAAACACTTACAATTACAAATCCAGGCAAATTCTGGAGTGTATCACATTATTTGGTAATAGCAAAAAAATAAAGGACTAAAATAAACAGCATTTAATTACAACCATTAAAACGAAAAATTATGAAACCACAAATTGGAATTTCCGAAAAAAATTTAAATAATGTTATTTCTTGTCTTTCTACAGCACTAGCAAACGAAATGATGCTTTATGTGAAAACTAGAAAAGCCCATTGGAATGTAGCTGGAGAAAGTTTCATGGAATTGCATAAACTTTTTGAAAATCAGTACAAGCAATTAGAAGAATCAATTGATGAAGTGGCGGAACGTATTGGAAAATTGGGCGGAAAAACCATAGGCACTATGCAAGAGTATTGCAAATTGGCAACAATTAAAGAGACCCCAGGAAAATATCCTTCTACAAAAGAAATGATTAAAGAATTGTTAAAAGACCATGAAACCATTATTATTCAATACAGAAAAGATGTAGAAAATTGTAGCGAAAAATATAAAGATGCAGGAACAGCTGATTTTATTACTAGTTTAATGGAACAACATGAAACAATTGCTTGGACATTGAGAAGATATTTAAGATAAACCATGTCTACATCAACATCATCAGACAACGACAGAAAAGAAGCTAACTTAATAAGTAGCATAAGAGAGTTCTTTACGGAACTTTCTTTGCTTACAAAATTTACACTGCATTTTTTCAAAGAACTTTTTAAGCTTCCATTTGAGTTCAATGAGTTTATAAAGCAATCCTACATTATTGGATGCAAATCGCTTCCTTTGGTTGGCATCACCGGATTTATAATGGGATTGGTACTTACGATACAAGCACGCCCAACACTTGTTCAGTTTGGTGCTGAATCCTGGCTCCCTGCTATGGTTGCTGTTTCTTTAATCCGTGAAATCGGTCCGGTAATTACGGCATTGATTTGTGCAGGAAAGGTGGGATCGGGCATAGGTGCAGAACTTGCATCCATGAAAGTAACCGAACAAATTGACGCAATGGAAGTTTCTGGAGTAAATCCGTTTAAGTATATCGTAGTGACACGTGTGCTTGCCACAACACTCATGATTCCTCTGCTAGTGATTTTTGCAGATGCAATTGCTCTATACGGCTCATACATCGGAGTAAATCTAAAAGGAGATGTTAGCTTTCAATTATTTTTTTCACAAGTAATCGAAAAACTAACTTTTCAAGATCTCTTCCCTGCTTTCATCAAAACATTTTTTTTCGGTTTCGCAATTGGTATTATTGGCTGTTATAAGGGTTACAACTCTAACAAAGGGACGGAAGGAGTGGGCAAATCAGCAAATTCAGCTGTGGTATATGCATCCTTATTGGTATTCGTAATCGACATGATGGCTGTTCAAATTACTAGTTTATTTGTAAAATAAAATGGGAGCTACAGAAAAAATAACAACGCTTAATGGTTCATTAGAAATAAAACATTTGAAAAAATCTTTCAATGAAAATGTTGTATTAGATGATATTAGCTTAAAACTAGCAAAAGGTGAAAATATTGTTATTCTAGGCAAGTCAGGCAGCGGAAAATCTGTTTTAATAAAATGTATTGTAAAATTAATTACTGCTGATGAAGGAGAAATTATATTGTTTGACAAAAACATTTCAGATTTGAGTAGTGACGAATTAAATACAATGCGAAAAAAAATAGGTTTTCTTTTTCAAAGCGGTGCATTGTATGATTCGATGAGTGTAAGAGAGAACTTAGAATTCCCTCTCCGTAATAAAAAAGATCTTTCTCAAGAAGAAATAAATACACTTGTTGAAGAATCCCTAGCTGATGTAGGCCTTTTGGATGTAATTGATAAAATGCCGTCTGAATTATCTGGAGGGATGCGAAAACGGTTAGGGTTGGCCAGAACAATGATTTTAAAACCTGAAATCATGTTATACGATGAACCAACAACAGGTCTTGACCCAATCACTTCCAAAGAAATCAGTAAATTAATTCTAGAAGTACAAAAAAAGAATAATACTTCTTCCATCATCATCACACATGATATGGAATGTGCAAAGATTACAAGCAACCGCATTATGGTGCTTAAAGACGGTTTATTTGCAACAGAAGGTACATATAAAGAACTTGAAAAATCAGAAGATGAATGGGTGCGTTCGTTTTTTGAATAATTGAATCTCAAAGAAAATACTATTATGAAAAAAAGCACAGGTAATAAAACAAAACTAGGAATTTTCGTTTTCACAGGAATTCTTTTATTCATTATTGGAATTTATTTTATCGGAGAGCGGCAGCAACTTTTCAGTAACACCTTTAAAATAAAGGCAATGTTCAGGAATGTTAATGGTTTGAAGATTGGCAACAATGTTCAATTTTCTGGAATAAACGTTGGAACAATTCAAAACATTGAAATTATCTCCGATACAAGTGTAATAGTAGATGTAACGATTGAAGAAAACGTTAGGAAATTTATTAAAAAGAATTCGACTGCTGTAATTGGCTCAGAGGGATTAATGGGAAATAAAATAATGACCATCACTCCCGGAACAAATGATCAGAAAATAATAGAAAACAATGATTTCATACCAACATCCATTCCAGTAAGCATTGACGATATCCTTATTAAAATAAAAGTAACTGCCGATAATGCAGCCATTGTTTCAGATCAGCTAGCGGAAATTTTGTTAAAAGTGAATAGTGGAAATGGAACAATTGGAAGACTGCTGCAAGACACAACAATAGCTGAAAATATTAATGAAACTATAATTAATCTTAAAAATAGTACCAAAGGCTTAGACGAAAATATGGAGGCCGCAAAACACAATATTCTATTAAAAGGATATTTTAAAGACAAAGAAAAGGAAAAAGAAAAAGCTAAGCGACAAAAAAAACAATAACTATCTGAATATCATATATATGTAAATCGACTTTGAACCCAAAGGCTCCTTGCTTTTATTAATTCCCTATGCTATATTTACATTATGGAACAACTAATCATTAAAGGAACAGAAAAAACTCCTGAAATAAATTTTGATTCTAAGTCGGGAAAATTATATGTCGGAGGGCGCTCATACTCTTCTGATACCTCTGACTTTTATAAAATAATAAATGATTGGTTGAACAATTATATCAAAAATCCTAACGAAAGTACTATTCTAGAAGTGCATGTTGACTATTTTCATTCTGTCTCCGTAAAATACCTTACTTCGATGGTTAAAAAAATTGCTTTATTAACCGACTCTGGCAAATCTGTCAAAATTGTCTGGTTTCATCTGGCTGATGAAAACGATGAAGATGAAGCTTACGAACTAGGAAAAAGCATTGAAGCAGAATCAAAAGTAAAATTTGATTATGTAGAAAGTGTAAAATAATTAACCTACAATTTATACTTGGGTGTATCTTTTCAAAATGTTTCCGTTATAGGAATATATGACCAAATTAATCTTTCTCTCTTTTTTCTTTTTTTTCTCCTTACAATGCATTCATGCCGATAATTATTCAATCTCCGGAACTGTTACTGATTCTAACAATCAACCCATTGAATTGGGAAATGCAATCGTGCTATCATCAAAAGATTCAACTATCATAAAAGGTGATCTGTTTATGTCGGGACAATTCAAAATTAGCGGCATATCCGAAAACAACGTTCTCATAAAAATTACCGCCTTAGGATTTCAAGACTATTTTCAACTAATAATCCGAAAAGATATTGATACGCTTATCAATATAGGATCGATTCAACTAAAAGCTAATAGCAATTTAAAAGAAGTGGAAGTTGTATCCAAACTTCCTTTGTTTGAACGAGATGGGGAAAAAGTAAAAGTAAATGTAGAAAACTCAGTCCTTAGCTCAGCAGGGACAATATTAGATATATTAAAAAAATCGCCAACCGTGATGGTTGACAACAGCGACAATGTTTCTGTTTTCGGAAAAGGGAATGCTATTATTTATCTAGATGGACAGCTCATTGCTTCTGCAGAAGTTTTAAAAACCATTTCTTCTACTGAAATAAAAGAAATTGAGATCATCTCCAATCCATCATCAAAATACGATGCAAGCGGTAAAGCAGTAATTAATATTGTTACCAAAAAAAATAATCTTGAAGGCTATAACGGAAACTTAATTCACAATACACTTTATGGAAAAAATCTTTTTACATATTCTGGCTTACGTTTTAATTATAAACGAAAAAAATGGTCTACCTTCTTAAGTTATGGCTTTCCTCATGGCAAGGACTGGAATTCGGATGAATACTATCGCTCCGTAAAAAGCAACGATAGTACACTAACAGAAATGAAGAATAAAATTGAAACGATAGACAATCAAACCAACTCAAACAATTACAGAGTAGGCATCACTTACACCCTTGACTCTACAAGTACGTTAGGTATTCAATACAATGGATTTTATGCTCAAAACAAAAACAGCATCGATAACGTAAATGATATTTTTAAAAACGCTACTCCGGAACTTACTATCCAAACCTATACCATTCAAAAACCTAAAAGACTAAATAACACTGCTAACATTAACTATTCTAAAAAAACAGATACGTTGGGCAGTGAATTTACAGCCACCGTTCAATATGGAAATTTTGTTTCAAAAAATTTCGAAGAAATTATACAACGAATTTATCTAGGATCAAATTTGGATCAGCAAAGTAAAAGAAATACGGGAACAAATAACATTCAAATTATTACAGGACAAGCAGATTTGAACAAGGCATTTAATAAAAAATGGAAACTAGAAACCGGTTTAAAGGACTCTTATATTATTAATCAAAGTGAAATAAATTTTGAAAACTATTCTCCCGCAGGCGAATGGGTTTCTGATCCTACTTACTTTAATGGATTTAAATACCGCGAAAATATTTTAGCAGGATATTCTCAATTGCGCTATTCGAAAAAAAAAGTGAACATGCGTGCAGGAGTTAGGGCAGAGTATACTAAGTCGGAAGGATTTTCAAAGATCACTGGTTTAAAAGTCATAGACAGGGAATATCTCAATGTTTTCCCAAGTGCTTTTTTCGGATATGATTTTACAAAAGATCTGAATACAAGTATTACTTATTCCAGTAGAATAAACAGGCCAAGCTTTCAAGACATGGATCCTTTTATCAATTACATTGATTCTTTATCTTCTTTTAGAGGTAATCCTTACTTGCTACCTGCGTACACACACTCATTGGAAGCTTCACTTATCTATATGAAAGAAGCTTCATTAACTTTTAGTTATATACGTACCAATGGAGCAATGAACTTGGTGGTAGACAAACTTGACGATGGCAGCGATGCATTTGTTGCCACAACAAAAAACTTAGATTATTCAGAAACATATTCTGCAGGAATCACAATTCCATACGAATTGAGTTGGTGGACCACTTACAATTATTTTGGATACCTGGTAAATACTTTTTCCTATAAAAGTGCTGGAAGTATTATTGAAAATAAAAAGCCAATGTTTTATATGTATTTATATGACGAATTCAGAGTGAAGAAATTCTTTTCAATGGAAGTGACATTTGAATACACATCGGCAGGGGTTGATGGTATTTTTACTTTTGAACCTTTCTATAATTTATCAGCAAATATCAAAAAAACGTTTTTCAAAGACAAACTCACTTGTAGAATTATTGCCAATGATATTTTAAGTACAGCCTACAACCGAGGCTCAAGTAATGTTGAAGGTTATAATGTGAATTATATTTCTCGTGAACAAACACATTACTTTGTATTGGCATTAAACTATCGCTTTGGAAAATTAAAGGCAAATGATTACAAGGATAAAACTGTAAATCAAGAAGAATACGACAGAATAAAATTGAAAAAATAGAAGTTACACCCTTACACCAATAACTAAAATATCATCCACCTGTTCCAAATTTCCTTTCCACTCCTGAATAGATGTATAAAGTATATTTTTTTGATCTTCCATAGGCTTACCTTCAATTGAAAGCAATAGCTGCTGTAACGATTTATATTTAAACTTCTTTCCTTTTGCCCCACCAAACTGATCGGCATATCCATCCGTAAAAACATAGATGGTGTCTCCTTTTTGCAATTGAATTTCGTGGTTTGTATAATTCTTAAAATCACCATCCAGATAAGTTCCAATAGGAATTTTATCAGAAGGCGTTTCCAGTATTTTGCCTTCACGAACAATGTATAACGGATTAAAGGCTCCTGAATATTCGAGCAGCAAAGTTTTCGCATCCAGGGCACAAACAGCCAAATCCATTCCGTCTTTTACTTCTGAATCACTTCCAGTTTGTCGCAATGTTTTCCCAATCTCCTTGCTTAAGGAATTTAATATCAATGCAGGTCGTGACAAACCTAATTCATTCACTGCTTTCCCCAAAAGATTATACCCAACAATACTCATAAAAGCTCCGGGAACACCATGTCCTGTGCAATCAACAGCTGCAAAAAGAACTTTACTTCCCCAATTCTCTAACCAATAAAAATCTCCACTCACAACATCTTTAGGCATATACAATACAAATGATTGCGGAAGGGATTGTTTTATAATGTAATCCGGTGGAAGAATTGCCTCCTGAATTCGTTTTGCGTAATTGATACTATCTTTTATGTCTTTATGTTGGTCTTCAATAATATTATATGCCAGTTCAATTTTTTCATTTTTTGAGCCCAATTCTTTGTTGACTTTTTTCTTTTGATTATTCCCGCGAATTAAAACAATGGTTAATAACAAAAGCAATCCTCCTACTCCAATAATCGATCGCGTTATCAACGATTGACGATTCAGTTCATCTTCCTGAATTTTTTTATCTTTCGTTAAAAGCGCAATTTCCTGGGTATCCCTTTCTGAATCAAAACGAGCCTGCATTTCAGCAATCTGACTGCTACTCTCAACATTATAAATAGAATCATTCAACTCTTGAAAAAGTTCATGATATGCTAATGCTTGTTTAAAATCTCCTGACTTTTTATACGATTTTGAAATCCCTTTATAAGATTGAATAATATGCTCATTTGCTGCAATTAATTTTCCTTTTTCTAAGCCAAGCTTGTAATACTCCAATGCCTTCTCTTCATTCCCAATCTTACTATAATAATCACCAACATTATTTAACACGAGAGATTGTCCATATATATTTCCTGTTTTTTCATACATCTCCTTTGCTTTGATAATATATATAAGCGATTTAGGATAATCTTTCAATTCCAAATAGGTATCTGCAATATTATTCAGATTGGTAGCAATGGCATCTTCATTTTGAATTTCCTGGAATAATTCCAACGATTCAAAAAAATAGTCTAACGATTTTTTGTGCTCTTTCTTATCACTATAGATTGTTCCGATAGAAATCAAGCAAGATGCAATTCCATTTTTATTACCGATTTCATACCCAATTTTTAAAGCTCTTTGAAAATATTTTAATGCTTCATCCGGTTGTCCTAAGCCAATGTAAACATTTCCAATTGAACCAGAACAAGACAATATTCCTTTCTTATTCTTAATTCGTTCTTGTATTGCTAATCCTTTAATGTAATAATCCAAACATGTTTTATAATCGGCAAGATTATAATACCCGTTACCAATATTGATATTAGCAATCGCTTGATAGAGTAAAAATTCTTTTTCTGTAGCCAGTTGAAGTGCTTCTTTGGCAAAAGTAATTGACTTATGCGGATCAATATCTACGGTAGATCGACAGAAATCATTGATTGCATCCAACTTTACTGAATCATCCTTAATAGTGGGTATAACTAATTCAAGAGAATCAATTTCTCTTTGGTTTTGGGAGAAACCTTGAGAATACAATAAAACTATAAAGAAAAAAAAGATGGAGTAGTTCTTTTTCAAGTTATTTTTGCTTTAGGAGAACAAGATAAATAAATTATCAAGATAATACAATAACAAACTATTTAATTACAATTTCATCAATAAAGAGAAAGGCGCTATCCCCATGTCCGAAATGCCATTCAGGAAGTTTACCAAAATTATACGCTATTACCTTTACATAGCGAGCTTTTACTTTTTGGTTTGACAAAACAAACTTTTTGATTTGTGTAAGTTCATCTTTGGGATCAATTTGATGTGTTTCTGTTCCTATCAATACAAATTCTTTATTATCTGAAGAGGCATAAAACTCAACTTTTGATGGCATTAAAATCCAAGAACGTGAATCCTGCAAAAAACCTGCACTGAATTCTGATACCTTTTGAACACTTCCCATATCTATAATTACATCTAAATCCTGATATTGATAACCTTGCCATTCACCTTTTCTCCAGTTAACATCACCTCGCAAACCATCTATCAAACCTTCATCTCCTCCTGCTGTATATTGCGGATTATATTTTGAAGCAATATTTATTTTCCAATTATTAGGACGTTTATAGAATGTTCCTGAGATGGTATCGCTGCGATAATGGTCATCTTGAGTATACGCATAAATTTTTTTTGATGCATTAATAAAAAAGGGACCTTTGTAATAATTAAAAACAAGCTTTTCATTTTCATTTTCAACAATAGCATACCACGCTTCTCCTCCTGAAATTTCCACTTTCATGCTATCATCAAAAACACGTGATGGAGTTTTAATTGAAGGTACTGGTATAATTTTCGAAATTGGAGAATTATCCAGAACCCAACCTCCTTCATTCATTGTTTTATGAAGAACCTCTTTGCTCCCCATTTCAAACTCCAGAGTCGCACCATTTAAAATAGATTCATAATTAATATGATTAAAACCACTCCAATCATCAGAAATAATGACCCCTTTTGGCATAGGATTCAAAGGCTCAAATTTCAGTTTCCTAGATTGAACATAGAAATTATCCTTTGAAAGATTTTTGGCTTTCACATTGAATTCCTTCCCGTTTTCCAAGTGAATTTTTACATCTTCAAACAAAGAAGTGCCAAAAACATACTTATTAGTTCCTGGAGTAACCTGATAAAAACCCATTGAACTTAATACATACCAAGCACTCATTTGTCCGCAATCTTCATTTCCAATTAATCCATCAGGAGTTGGCTTATAAAAGTCAGTAAGAATCTGGTTAATCCGGTGTTCTGTTTTGTAACCTTTATGAATATAATTATACAAATATGCCATATGGTGACTTGGTTCATTCCCATGTGCATATTGTCCGATCAAACCTGTTATATCTGCCTGTTCTCGACCAGTTGTCGCGGTTGGAGCTGAAAACAGATCATCTAACTTTTTCTCAAATTTATCTTTTCCACCCATCATATCAATTAAGCCAAAAACATCCTGAGGAACAAAAAATGTATACTGCCAGGAGTTTCCTTCTGTAAAATTATTGTTCACTTCACGCGGCTCAAATGGTGTTAACCAACCACCATTTTTTTTTGGTCGCATGAAACCCGTTTCCGTATCAAACACATTTTTCCAGGATTGTGAACGTTTCATAAAATACAAATAGTCTTTATCTTTTTTCAACAAAGAAGCCATTTGTGCAATGCACCAATCATCATAAGCATACTCCAGTGTTTTGGAAACACTTTCATGTTCATCTTCCATAGCGATAAAACCATTTTGTTTGTAGGCTTTTAATCCCAAATGATCCAACATTGCACTGTGCTTACTTGCTTCAAATGCTTTTTCGTAATCGAAACCTTTTATTCCTTTTGTCATTGCATCGGCAATTACACTTACAGAGTGATAACCGATCATACAATCCGTTTCGTTGCTTGCCAGTTCCCATACGGGTAATCGTCCACCTTGTTCGTATTGTGCTAAAAATGTATTGATAAAATCGGAAGTTCGTTTTTGATCAATGATCGTATACAAAGGATGTGTAGCTCTGAATGTATCCCACAATGAAAAAACAGAATAATAAGTAAAACCTTCTGCTTTGTGAATTTTATTATCTCTTCCACGATACATTCCATCTACATCCATTGCTACATTCGGTTGAATCATGGTATGATATAAGGCCGTATAAAATATTTTTAGTTTATCTAAACTGTTTGATGTTATTTCAATTTTACGGAGTTCGTTATTCCACAATGTTTTTGCAGCTGCTTTTGTATTTTCGAAATCCCAACCCGGCAACTCTGCATCCATGTTTTTTTTGGCTCCTTCTGTACTCACAGGTGAAATGGCTACTTTCACTAAAATGGATTCTCCTTTTTTAACTTTGAAATTAAAATTTGCATTTAAATCGTAGTTGTCACCACTTATCACTTGTTTCGTATCGAAAGGTTTAGAAAAAGAGATTCTGTAAAACACTACCTGATTTTTCGCCCAAGCTTCGCTTCTTCTTGTCCCTTCAACAGTTGAATTATCAATAACTTTAATGAAACCCTCCAACAACTTATCTCTATGCAACAAATCCAAAACAACACTAGCTTCACCATCTTTATTAAAAGTATATTTATGAAATCCAACTCTGGTTGTTGCTGTCAATTCCACATCAATAGTATCATCATCCAATTTTACTGCATAATATCCTACACTCGCCTTTTCATTTTTATGAGAAAATTTAGAAGAGTAAATTTTATTATCAAAACTAGCTTGCCCCATCATTGGCATAATCATAATATCACCATAATCACTACAACCTGTTCCACTTAAATGTGTATGAGAAAAGCCATAAATAATCGAATCGTTATAATGGTAACCACTACAACCATCCCAACTTCCATCTACTCTTGTATCTGGAGAAAGCTGAACCATTCCAAACGGAACAGTTGCTCCAGGGAATGTGTGCCCGTGCCCGCCTGTTCCTATCATTGGATCTACATGGTCAGAATAATTTAATTGCTGAGCTGATAAGAAAAGAGGAAAGAGAAAAATGTTAAAAGTCAGAAAAAATAAATGTTTGTTTTTCATAATCATGTTTTTTTTCAACACAGAGAAACAGAGCAAAAAGAGTTTCACAGAGCGTTAATAGGTGTCAATAAGGGATTTAGTGTAAATAAATAAATTATCCAAAACTTTTTTCTGATCTGATTTCGGTTTCAAAACAATGATTTTCGTTTCATTCGGAATCAAATCAAAATAATTATCACTAAAGTTAAGATAATTTTGATTGTCAAATAGCATTACATCCTTTGCTAAAACATCTGTTGTCAGCTCAATGGTATTGGCACTTAGATTTACAATGGTAATGGTTGGTCTTTTCAAGTTTAAATTTCTAGGTTTTTCAAAATAATGCAAAGCTTCTGCAATTACTTCAGACTTCTTAAACTCAGTAAAAGTTACTTTTAAAACTATCGAAGATGTATTAATATTGGCTAAGAGCTTATTATTAAATGTGTAGACTTTTTCCGAAGCAACACGACTAACTCCTGCAGCTATAGAATCAGACCAAATTATTTTTCCAGTAAAATCAAGCAGTTGAATTCGTAAAGTGCCTACTTTCTTAATCAGGTCATCTGAAATTAAATAGACATTACAAATTGTGTCGGTTTCATCTATTGAAATGATTGTATTTTCATACGAACGTTTCACTTGGAAATGCGATGCTTTCCAATCGCCATAATAATCAAATGAACTCCAAGAAGTAACTGGCCAACAATCGTTCAGTTGCCAATACAATGTTCCCAGACAATACGGTTTTGCCCTACGATGAGCCTCAATAGCCGTTTTCATTCCTTTCGCTTGCAATAATTGAGAAACATAAACATAATTTTCAAAATTATTTTTCGGCACAATATAATCGCGTTCCATATACGTTTGTATAGTTTGATAACCCGTTGGATGTTTTTGATGAGCCAATAAATTGACAGAATCAACTTTTATAACAGCTGGTATGTTACTTAGGTCCATCGTGTGATGCGAATCATATCGAGAGCTTTCATCTTTCATCACACCCATGCGCCAAAAAGAAGCATACGCAGGCATTCCTTGAAATCCATATTCACTTACAAAACGTCCTACTTTTTTCTTATACATTTCAAAAGGTTCCATTCCCCACCAAACGCCCCAATAATGAGAATCACCTTGCTCTAAACTTTCTTTATGTCCCCAACCTATTGAAGGAGAACTTGGCCAATAAGGTCTACGTCCATCGTACATATCCACTATATCATTGATAAAATTATCAAACAAAGCAAAATTATTATGTGCAATGGTCGTGGAATCTTCAACAGAATATTTGTATTGCTTTTGCCAGCCCCAGTTTTTCCACCCTTCATCCACTTCATTGTTTCCACACCACAATGCAATGCAAGGATGATTTCTCAAACGTTCAACTTGACCAATGATTTCTTCTGCAACATTTTCTATAAAATGATCATCACCGGGATACATTCCACAGGCAAACATAAAATCTTGCCACACCAATATTCCACTTTTATCACAAGCTTCATAAAATGCATCATCTGCATAAACGCCACCACCCCATACACGCAGCATGTTCACATTTGCGTCAACAGCATTTTCTATGATTGTTTCATATTGTTCTTTCTTTACACGCGGTAAAAAATTATCTGGAGGAATATAATTTGCGCCCTTCATAAAAACAGGAACTCCATTTAACTTAAAATAAAAACTTTTTCCGATACTATCTTTATCTTGAATTAATTCAATGGTGCGGAGACCAATTTCCAAGTCTTCTTCATCCAAAAATCTTGAATCATAAGAGAGATGAATTTTAAAACCATATAAAGTTGGAAAACCCAATCCATTGCACCACCAGAGTTGCGGACCTTTAATCGTATATGGTACAGAATATGCATTCACTCCTTTTTTTAATGCAATTTTAATTGTCATTTGATCACTAACATCTTCCTCAGCTAAAGCTACATCCAAATAAGCGTTCGCATCCACATCACTTTGAATTTCACAAATAAATTCCAATTTAGCCAATGAATCA
>CAYWAV010000033.1:17017-19507 GCA_964456225.1 uncultured Chitinophaga sp.
ATATATTTTAAATATCGAATGCTCACGATAGTTTTTCTTTCAAGAGTTTCACTTCTTCCAAATCAGCAACAGCATTTTTTACAATCGCAGAAGAATGATAATAGGATGTTGGGACTTTTTCTTTTATGAATTCAATATTGGAAGAACGAACTCCTCCACCTGGCATAATGACAATTCTATTTTTTGAATGCCTGACCAGTTGCTCCAATTGCTCGATTCCTTCTATGGCAGATTTTGTTTGTCCTGATGTAAGTACTGTTTTAAATCCACATTCAATTACAGCTTCTAAGTTTTTTACCAAATCTTTAGAAACATCGAATGCTCTGTGAAAGCTACAAGGCAATGGCTTGGCTAATTCTACCAATTCATTATTTTGATTTGCATTTATACTTCCATCTTCATTTAAAATTCCAAATACAAATCCATTTGCATTCATACTTTTAAAATGTAAAATATCTTTTTTCATTTGTTCAAACTCCTCATCTGAATAAATAAAATTTCCTCCACGGGGACGAATCATTACAAATAAATCAATTGAAATTAATTTACGAGCAGTTTCAAATGTTCCATAATTGGGAGTAATGCCGCCAGATGAAAAATCATCACAAAGCTCAACTCTGTCCGCTCCGCCATTTTGAGCAATGAGTGCAGATTCTAAATTAAAACAGGCTATTTCCAGTTTGGGTTTCATATTTTTATTCCCCCTTGGAGAAGCAGAGCTAGGGGGATTGACTCCTGTTCAACAAACTCCTCAATATAAATATTCAGCGCTCTTCTCACGTTTTCAAAATCGTTTTTTACATTATATTCTGTAAATCGAATTACATTATATCCTAATTCGCTCAATCGTCTATCTCTCTTTTGATCTTCTTCATATTTAAACTGGTGAGAATAACCATCAACCTCAATAACTAACCTTAGGCTTCTTGAAATAAAATCAACAATATAGTTTTCAATAGTAAACTGTCTGTTAAACTGATACTCTGTTTGTTTTCTACTTAACAATTTTTTCCATAATAATATTTCTCCGAAAGTAGAATTGTTTCTATTTTCTCTTGCAAATGGCTTTAGTTCTTTATTGTAAGTCATATTACTTCACAATTATACTTATCGAGTCAATTCCCCTAGCCCCCTTCTCCAAGAGTGTTCCTGCTTATCAATTTACATTGATCTTTCCTAAAATCATTTCAAATGAGAATCAGCATTCACTAGATTATTTCCCTTTTCATTATAAACCGCATAATTGAATCCGCTTTGCACACAGTACGAACCATACTCTCCTTTTTTATTTAATGCTATAAAACCAACTTGAATATCTTTCAAATTCTTTTTTCTATTAGCAGTTAATTTTACCACCCTACTTACTGCCTCTTTGCAAGCATCTTCCGGAGATTTTCCTTGACGCATTAATTCCACCACCAAATGACAACCTGCAATGCGAATTACTTCTTCACCATGACCCGTAGCTGTTGCTGCTCCAATTTCATTATCCACATATAATCCTGCTCCTATGATTGGCGAATCACCAACTCGTCCGTGCATTTTAAAAGCCATTCCGCTTGTTGTGCATGCACCTGATAAATTTCCATTTGCATCCAAAGCAATCATTCCAATTGTATCATGATTTTCAATATTTACAATTGGCTTGTATTGACTATTCTTCAACCATTCTCTCCATTCTTTTTCCGATTCCCCCACTAACAAATTTTCTTTTTTGAATCCCTGCGACAAAGCAAATTGCAAAGCACCGTCTCCAACCAACATCACATGTGGCGTTTTTTCCATCACTGCTCTAGCAACGGAAATAGGATGTTTGATATGCTCTAAACATGCTACGGAGCCAATGTTTGCATATTCATCCATTATGCAAGCATCCAACGTAACTCTTCCATCTCTATCAGGACGACCGCCATAACCTACGCTTCTTTCTGTTGGATCACCTTCTGGAATTTTGACGCCTGCTTCCACAGCATCCAATGCTCTTCCATTTTTGCTCAACACTTCCCAAGCTGCTTCATTGGCTTTTAATCCAAAGTTCCATGTGGATAATACAATTGGTTTACCAATTTCCAACTTCTTATCAGTAAGTATCGATTCTTCATTAGCTATTGCCTTATTAACCAAAAGAACTGCCGAAGCAAAAGCACTTGTCTTGATGAAATTACGTCTGGTAGTCATATAGTTACGAGGGTTTTGTTCGTTCGATTTCTAAGAATAAATGAATGTTGATTATTATAAAATTACAAACTATTATACATTTGTTTCAGTAGTTTTTCTTACATATTGTAAGTGTTTATCCAGAATCCCGGTAGGTTTAGTAGTCCTATCGGGATTTATTTTTTTAATCAGACTTGATTTTATGCAATAAAATTTAGTCTGATTTATCCCGAACTCGATTCGGGATCTCAACCTCACAAATCTAATCTCCTTTATAAAATAAAATTTAGTCTGATTTATCCCGAACTCGATTCGGGATCTCAACCTCACAAA
>CAYWAV010000033.1:19607-35675 GCA_964456225.1 uncultured Chitinophaga sp.
AATAAAATTTAGTCTGATTTATCCCGAACTCGATTCGGGATCTCAACCTCACAAATCTAATCTCCTTTATGCAATAAAATTTAGTCTGATTTATCCCGAAATGATTCAGGATCCCATCTTTCTTAAACTATTACTTCATACTCTTAAAATGTTTCGCATAATTCACACCCATTTTATCTAGCAATGGTGTATGCAATTTTAAGCGCACTAGAAAATCTTTGAAATTCTTTTTATCCAAGGGCGTCCACAATGCTTCAGAGAGGGCAGCCATTCGTGGCATCGACATATATTCTACTTGCTTGAAATCCAAAATATATTCCGTCCATACATTTGCTTGTGCTCCCATGATAAATTTCGCTTCTTCTTCTGACAATATTTTTGGAGTAGGGTTATAAGCATATACAGAATCCAAAGGGTTAAATCCTCCAATTGCCAATGGTTCTTTTGCTTTATCTTTTGATTGGTAATGATCAAAATAGCAAGGTTTTCCAGGACTCATCACGACATAATGTTTTTGTTTTGCAGCGGCTATTCCACCTGCAATACCTCTCCAACTCATCAATGCAGCGTTGGGTGCTAATCCTCCTTCTAAAATTTCGTCCCAACCAATAATTTGTTTTCCTTTTGAGTTCACATATTTTTCGATACGTGTAATGAAATAACTTTGCAGCTCTTCCTCATTTTTTAGTTTCTCATCTGCAATTCTTTTTTGACATTTCAAACATGTTTTCCATCTACCTTTCTCGCATTCATCTCCACCTATGTGAATATACTTTCCGGGAAACAAAGGCATCACTTCATCCAAAATATCTTCTAAAAAAGTAAACGTCTCGTCATTTCCACCACAATAAGAATCATCTGAAACACCCCATCTTGTCAACGTTTCAAATGGACCTCCTGTACAAGAAAATTGCGGATAGGCAGCAAGCGCAGCAATTGAATGCCCTGGCATTTCAATTTCTGGCAAAACTGTAATGTATTTACTTTGTGCATAAGCAACAATTTCTTTTACATCTTCTTGAGTGTAAAATCCACTATATTCTTTTCCATCAAACTTATCTGCTTCCGAAGTAGTTCCATCTTTATTTATTGCTTTTCCAATAAGTGTTTGTTTTCTTTTTCCTCCAATAGATGTCAGTAATGGATATTTTTTAATCTCTATCCTCCAACCTTGATCATCTACCAGATGCCAGTGAAACACATTGAACTTATACATTGCTAAATAATCAATATATTTTTTTACTTCCTCTTTTGTAAAAAAATGTCGACTGCAGTCCAAGTGCATTCCTCTCCATTGGTAGCGGGGAGCATCCGCAATCTGCACACATGGAATTTTCACTTCTACTGATTTAATTAATGGCAAAAGCTGAATAAGTGTTTGCATTCCATAAAACATTCCCGCATTTCCCTGAGCAGAAATTAAAATTTGGTTTTGATTTACACTCAAATCATAATTTTCTAGTTCCCCTGTTTTATTTTCCGGGCGAATAAACATAATATAATTACCATCTGAAGGCAATGTCATGACAATCGGCAATTCAAAATCATAATTTGTTTTAAAACACTGATTGATATAATCTACTTCGGGCTGAAAAGCTTTGACATCATTCATCAACACAATTTTTGTTTGAGCAGTCAAAACAAAATCGCCATCACTTGTTTTTATTTCTTTTGGAAGAGGAATTATTGGCAACGACTTCTTAGGAAGATATTCTTGTGCGCTGCTCGCTAAAGAAAGCAAACTACAAATGACTAAAATTATTTTTTTCATAACTATTTTATATAAATTTACAATTCACACCTTGACATGAGTCCAGAGACTCGGTTATGCATACGTTCTATTAAGGTTTATTTTTTATCAACTGACATAATTAATCTATTCACCATGCAATTAAATGTTTCTCGACTCCGCTCGAAATGACATTGTGCCCTGTCATTTCGAGCAGGAGTATAACGAACGTCATCCCGAGCGGAGTCGAGAGACGAGAAAGTGTGAAAGCCTTAAGTACTCAATTCTTTTAGAATTAAAGAAGCAGCACCCAATATAGCAGCATCATTCTCTTTCAATTGTGATGGAAGAATTTTAATTTTATTTTTATAAATGTTCAACAAATTCCGTTCGAAGCTTTCAATTGTTGGTTTAAAAATAAAATCACCAGCCATGGCTAAACCGCCAAATAAAAAAATTGCTTCCGGACTGGTATACGCAACACTGTTAGCCAAAGCCAATCCAAGTATATCACCCGTTTGCTCAAATGCTTTTAGTGCATCTTTATCACCGGCAATTGCTTTATCGTAAATATATTTTGCATCTGCAACACGTGCTTGTAGGTTTGCTTTATCGTGGTGACTCATCAACAAATCGGAATAGGTTCTTTTAATTCCTGTTGCTGAGCAATAAGTTTCCAAACAACCTTTTCTTCCACAGCCACATTGTCTTCCATCCGGAAACATAATTACATGTCCGATTTCTCCTGCAAAACTATCATGCCCTAATATCATTTCTCCGTTTGAAACAATTCCGCTTCCCAAACCAGTTCCCAGGGTAATAAAAATAAAATCTTTCATTCCTTTTGCACCGCCAAACATCATTTCACCAATTGCTGCAGCATTTGCATCATTTGTCAAAACTGTTTTGACATTCAATCTCTCAGAAAATAATTTTGCTAAAGGAATAACACCTTCCCATTTTAAATTGGGTGCAAATTCAATTGTTCCATTAAAATAATTCCCGTTGGGTGCGCCAATTCCTGCTCCTACTAATTCATACTTATCAGCGAATTGCAACATTGCTTTTTTGATGTGCTCACACACTACGGCAACCAAATCTTCAGGAATAGGAAAGTGTTCGGTAGAAACTGTTTCTTTTAACAAGATAATTCCATTCGCATCCACCAATCCAAAAACAGTATTGGTTCCGCCAATATCAATAGCGGCTACAACCTCAGCCTTTAATTCCTTCTCCAAATGAGAGGGAGAGTCCTCTGATTTCATTTTAGTCATTTGCTCCGAAACATTATTTATTAATGACTTGAACTTTCTGTTTGGCCATAATCAATCCCTTGTGATTTTAATATAGAACTTACTTTCCAAGCATAAAATGCTAAATACAGAAAACATGCTACACCAACTAAATAACTCCATTGAATCCCTAAGATACTATCAGCTGAAACAACACCTTGTAACCAACTAATAATTCCTCCACCCATAATCATCATAATTAAAAATCCTGATCCTTCGTTGGTATGTTTTCCTAAACCAGCAATTGCCAGTGTATAAATACATGGCCACAAAGTGCTACAAAATAGGCCTACAGAAATGAACGCATAAACACTAACCATTCCGCTCGACAACATTCCAATCATCAAAGCAGTTATCCCAAATGCAGAATACAATAACAATTGACGAGCAGGATTTCCTTTGCTTAGCACATCTCCAACAATAAGTGCAACAATTACAAATGCATAAATATAAAACGGAGTAAGGTCGTGATTAGCAATTTTGTTAACGCCTAAAAAAACTGCAAATGCAATGTAAGGCATTAAAAAACGCATGATTGTTTTTGCACCACCTTTAATGTTAAACGCACCTACAGAAGAGGTCCAGCGGCCAATCATTAAACTCGCCCAAAACAAAGAAATATATGGCGCTATTTGATTTGTAGCAATTCCGGCATGTTGTTTCATAAACTCAGGAAGGTTTGTAGCTGTAGAAACTTCAACTCCTACATAAACAAAAATGGCAATCATTCCCAATACTAATTGCGGATATTTTAATGCACTTTTTTTATCTTCTACTCCAACTTTTTGCGGAGCATCTTCAGAAATGGATTCAATTTTATTTGGAATAGAAGAAAATTTAAAAATAACCGCTACAATTAAAAAGGCTGCACCTAAAATCAAATAAGGAATTTTTATGTTTTCAATGCTTAAGGAAGATGTTCCCGAAAGTGAAACCGATCCAAAAATTGCAAAACCTATCAAAAGTGGTCCAATAGTAGTTCCGACATTGTTCACTCCTCCAGCCAAACTCAAACGCTGTGAACCTGTTCGCGGATCACCCATTGTGATGGCTAGAGGATTTGCAGCGGTTTGTTGCAAGGAAAAACCAAGTGCTACAATAAACAATCCTGAAATCATTAATGGAAAAGAAACATTATCTGCAGCTGGAATAAACAACAATGTTCCGCAAGCTGAAATAACCAAGCCCAATGCAATCCCATTTTTATAACCAATGCGATTTAAAATATCTCTTCCCGTTACTTTAGAAATAATATAATAGATTAAAGAACCAACAGTATAGGCAATATAAAAAGCCAATGAAATAAGTTGCGCTTGACCTTGCGTAAGATTTAGCTTTTCTTTAAAAACTGGAATTAAAATGTCGTTACTAGCAGCAACAAATCCCCAGAAAAAAAATACTGAGATGAGTGTAATTAATGCTGATGTTTTGGTTGTATTGTTTCCCATAAAAATAGATTTTATATTTTACCGAAAAATAAGCTTAATCTAACAAACGACAAAAAGCAATTATTAACCATTGTTAGCAATTGGCAGTAGTCTCTAAATTAGGATTTTGAAGAAAAAATTAAAAAGTAGCACTCAGAATTTTCTCAGTCGCACCAATCCTCCCCTGCACGTACATTCTCGAAATTTGAGAAGCTGTTTTCAAAACCTGCTCATCACTTAACAAGTCCATCGTTTTTTCATATTCAGAAACATCCATAACAGAAAAAGCGCCACCTAATTTTATTAATTCTTTTGCTTCGGCAAATTTGTGAAAATTCGGACCAAAAATCACTGGCAATCCAAATGTTGCTGCTTCTAAAATATTGTGGATTCCTTTTCCAAAACCGCCACCAATAAAGGCTATTGTGCCATATTGATAAAGTGAAGAAAGCATTCCGATGTTGTCGATAATTAAAACTTGTGCTTCTTTAATATTATTTTCGTTTGCAAGAGAGTAACGTAAACACACACCTGCCCCTTCTCTCCGAAGGAGTCCTTCGGACAAGAGGGGAATAAACTCTGCTTCAATTGAACTTAAGTGTTTTTCATCAATTTCGTGCGGAGCAATAATTAACTTTAAACTTTCTAACTTTAAACTTTGAACTATTTTCTCATCTTCTCTCCAACTGCTTCCTAAAATTAACACCTTATTATTTCCAACAAACTGTTTCACTAAATCAATTTGCTTCACATTTTTAGAAACTTCAAAAACTCTATCAAAACGTGTATCACCACAAAGTGTAGAATTCGTATAGCCTATTGAATTCAATAGTTCTATCGACTTGTCATCTTGCAAAAAGAAATGGGTAAATGCTGACAATTGTTTTCGAAACCAAGCACCTGTACTTTTAAAAAAATGATGATCTTCTCTAAAAATTCCGCTTACCAAATAGGTTGGAATATTTCTGTTTTTTAATTCACTTAAATAGTTAAACCAAAATTCATATTTGACAAAAAACACTTTTTGAGGCTTTACTATTTCAATAAATTTTTTGGCATTGGATGCTGTATCCATCGGTAAATAAAAAATATAATCTGCACCGGTATAATTTTTTCGAATCTCATACCCTGAGGGCGAAAAAAATGTAAGTAAAATTTTAACATTGGGTTGCTGCAACTTTAACTTTTCCATCAAAGGTCGACCTTGCTCAAACTCGCCAAGAGAAGCACAATGAAACCATATTAGTTGAAAGTTCGGAGTCCGGAGTTCGGAGTTGTTAGAATTTGAAATTTCAGTCTTCAGTCTTTCGAAAATATTTTTTCGACCGATAATCATCAACTTTGCTTTAGAGTTGAACAATGAGCCTACACGAATGTAAAAGATGTATAAATAAATAATTACATTATATAGCAGTTTCATTTTTCAGGGTTCATCTCCCTCTTCTTGGGAGAGGGCCAGGGGTGAGGACGATGAGTTTTAATAAGTGTAAAATTCTTGCGGTGCTCTTTTGTATAAAGGCAGTATCCAAACCAACTTGCCGCCATACAAAATGTCCAATCTTTTTTCAGTATCTTGTTTCATTAAGTCGAAATCAAAACTTCTTCTACTTTGCGTAAAACCTTGCATACACTCGAAACCAACATAAATATTCACCAAGCGATTACTGCTCAAATACATATAACCCAAATTCTGACTCAACAAAAGTCCGTTTGTTAATCGATCGTAGCCTTTTTTATATTGCTTAGAAAGTTGCGGAGCATTGTTTCCGATTGTTTCAATTCTGATTTTATGTTGAATAAATCCAACACCTACACTAAAAACAATTCCACTATTCGGATTTGGGTTTTTCCATGAAAACATTCTTCCCGCTGTTAAAGAAGCTGTAAAGCCACGTTCAAACAATCTCACATCGGCAAATTCTCCGTTTCCATTGATGATGGCTCCGCTTGGAGTAGCAATACTGTCAAAAAGTGACTCTTTCACATCTTTCCCAAAAAAATAGCTTCCATTTATTCCAAAAATCCAATATTTTTTTGTCTTAAAATCCAAACTTCCAGAAATAGCAGAATTATTGCCAAAACGTTTGACTAAATCGCCCGCTGATAGCTGATAACCAAAGCCAATCCCAACGTATGGAGTATAAATAGAGGAATCTTTTACACTCATTTGTGCAATAAGATTACATGTTAAAAAGGCGGTACAAAGGCTTAAAAAATAGACTTTCTTCATTTTGATAAAAATGTTTGTAAATATAAGGGTTTAAAACGAATCCCAGAGCCAAAAATTGCCCCCAGAATTTATATATTTTCCTTATATTCGCATTCTTATTTAAATCAGTAAAAACGCATGACAAAGACTGCAAAAAAAATTCAAATGGTTGACCTAAAAAGTCAATACGAAAAAATAAAAACGGAGGTGGATGCAGCCATTCAAAATGTATTGGATACCACTGCATTCATAAATGGTCCGGAAGTAAAAGCATTTCAAACCGAATTAGAACAATTCCTTGGAGTTAAACATGTTATCCCATGTGCAAATGGCACCGATGCTTTGCAAATTGCAATGATGGGCTTGGATTTGAAACCCGGAGATGAAGTAATAACTGCCGATTTCACATACGTTGCTACTGCCGAAGTGATTGCCCTGCTAGGATTAAAACCAGTTTTAGTGGATGTTGTTCCTGATACATTTGAAATTGATGTGAATGCAATAGAAAAGGCTATTACTCCAAAGACTAAAGCGATTGTGCCTGTTCATTTATTCGGACAATGTGCTGATATGGATGCAATCATGGCTTTGGCTAAAAAGCATAATCTTTATGTAATTGAAGATACAGCTCAGGCCATTGGCGCTAAATATACATCGGCTGACGGCTCTACTAAACAAGCAGGAACGATTGGAACAGTTGGCTGCACCTCTTTTTTTCCTTCTAAAAATTTAGGTTGTTACGGAGACGGAGGAGCAATTTTCACAAACGATGATGCACTTGCAGCAAAAATAAGAATGATTGCCAATCATGGTCAATCAGTACAATACATCCACGATTCAATTGGCGTAAATTCTCGCTTGGATAGCATTCAAGCAGCTATCCTGAGAATAAAATTACGCGATTTAAATAATTATGCTGCTGCTCGTAACAAGGCTGCAGACTTTTATGACAAAGCATTCGCGAATCACCCTAAATTAAAAACACCAGCTCGTACAAAATTTTCTGATCATGTTTTTCATCAATATACATTGCAATTAGTTGATGTTGACAGAACCGCTTTACGAGAATTTTTAGCAAGCAAAGATATTCCAGCAATGATCTATTATCCGATTCCATTGCACTTGCAAAAAGCATATTTAGACCCTCGCTACAAAGCAGGAGATTTCCCAGTCACAGAAAAACTATGTGCTTGTGTAATGTCGTTACCAATGCATACCGAACTGGATGAAGAAACATTAAAATACATCACTGAATCAGTATTAGAATTTTGCAACTAATTTTCAAATTTAAAATATGAACATAGCAGTAGTAGGAACAGGATACGTAGGATTGGTAACAGGAACATGCTTAGCCGAAACAGGTAATAATGTTATTTGTGTTGACATCAACAAAGAAAAAGTACAAAAAATGCAAGCAGGTGTTGTTCCTATTTACGAACCACATTTAGATGTATTATTTGAACGCAATATCAAACAAGGAAGATTAACCTTCACTACTAACCTTGCTGAAGCAATCGAAAAAGCAAAAATCATTTTTCTTGCTTTACCCACTCCTCCGGGTGAAGATGGTTCAGCAGACTTAAGCTACATCTTAGGTGTAGCGGACGATTTAGGGAAAATCATAAAAGATTACAAAGTAATTGTAGACAAAAGCACTGTTCCAGTAGGCACAGCTGATAAAGTTAAAGCTGCAGTTGCAAAACACGCAAAAGTAGAATTTGATATTGTCTCCAATCCGGAATTTTTACGCGAAGGATTTGCAGTAGATGATTTTTTAAAACCAGATAGAGTTGTGATTGGCGCAAGTTCCGATAAAGCTCGAAAAACAATGGAAGAACTTT
The DNA here is from genome assembly GCA_964456225.1 of uncultured Chitinophaga sp. Taxonomy (GTDB): domain Bacteria; phylum Bacteroidota; class Bacteroidia; order 2-12-FULL-35-15; family 2-12-FULL-35-15; genus 2-12-FULL-35-15. The sequence continues at coordinate 28,106 of CAYWAV010000033.1, forward strand.
ACAAACCTTATGTTCGTCAAGGCAACCCAATCATCTTCATGGATGAGCGTTCGGCAGAATTAACAAAATATGCAGCAAATGCATTCTTAGCAACCAAAATTACTTTCATGAACGAAATCGCAAACCTATGCGAATTGGTTGGTGCAGATGTAGATGCTGTTCGAATTGGAATTGGAAGTGATGACAGAATTGGAAAACGATTTTTATTTCCTGGAATTGGATATGGCGGAAGTTGTTTCCCGAAAGATGTTCAAGCATTAGCAAAATCGGCTAACGAAGTAAATTACGATTTTAAAATTTTAGAATCGGTAATGGAAATTAATGAAAAACAAAAAACCATTATCATTCCAAAAATGAAAGATTATTTCAAAGGAGATCTAAAAGGAAAAAAGATTGCTTTATGGGGATTAGCGTTCAAGCCTGATACAGATGATATTCGTGAAGCACCGGCATTGTATTTAATCGAAGAATTATTAAAAGCTGGAGCAACTGTTACTGCTTACGATCCAGAAGCAATGAACAATGTCAGACAGTTGATTGGCGACAAAATTACTTATGCGATGGACGAATATGATGCTTTGCGTAATGCAGATGCATTGTTGATTGCAACCGAATGGAGTTTATTCCGCACACCTGATTTCGATAAAGTATCTTCTCTATTAAAAAATAAAGTCATTTTTGATGGAAGAAATTTATATGGAATAGATCAAATGAAAGAACTTGGATATTTCTATTCAAGCATTGGAAGAGAAATTGTGAAAGGTTAAATAGGGAAATGGTTTATTAAGTCGAATCAGGCTTTACCCATTTAACCCAATAACTAAATTAAATATTTAACTAAAACATGAAAAGAATATTAATAACAGGAGCTGCAGGATTTTTAGGTTCACACCTTTGTGATCGCTTCATCAAAGAAGGATATCACGTGATAGGTATGGATAATCTAATAACAGGAGATTTGAAAAACATCGAACACTTGATGAAACTCGAGCACTTCGAATTTTATCATCACGATGTTTCTAAATTTGTTTTTGTACCAGGTGAATTGGATTACATCCTTCACTTTGCATCCCCTGCATCTCCAATTGATTATTTAAAAATTCCAATTCAAACTTTAAAAGTAAGTTCATTGGGGACGCATAATTTATTAGGATTAGCAAGAGTTAAAAAAGCAAGAATTTTAGTTGCATCCACTTCCGAAGTATATGGAGATCCAATTGTTCATCCGCAAACAGAAGAATACTGGGGTAATGTAAATCCTGTTGGTCCGCGTGGAGTATATGATGAAGCTAAACGTTTCATGGAAGCAATGACCATGGCATATCATACTTATCACGGAGTGGAGACACGCATCATCCGAATTTTTAATACTTATGGTCCGCGCATGCGACTGAATGACGGACGTGTATTGCCTGCATTTATCGGACAAGCATTGCGTGGCGAGGACTTAACCATGTTTGGTGATGGTTCACAAACACGCTCCTTTTGTTATGTAGATGATTTAGTAGAAGGCATTTATCGTTTATTGATGAGCGATTATGTTCAACCTGTTAACATTGGTAATCCAAGTGAAATCACCATCAAAGAATTTGGTGAAGAAATTATCAAACTCACAGGAACAAAACAAAAATTGATTTCAAAACCTTTGCCTCAAGATGATCCGAAACAACGCAAGCCGGACATTACAAAAGCAATAGCAATTTTAGGATGGGAGCCAAAAGTAGGAAGAGCAGAAGGATTAAAAATTACTTACGACTATTTTAAATCGCTTTCGAAAGAAGAATTAAATAAAACAGAACACAGAAGTTTTAATTAAATGTATAAATTAAACCGAACAGCATTTAAAGCAGGCACTGTTGAAGAGACAAGTAACCATGCAGTATATTACCGAACGCTCACATGGCAAGAACGTTTTAAAATCACTATGTACTTAAACTCAATTGCATTTAAATTGATTGACACCAAAGAAATAAAAATGAATAAAAACTATTTCACAGTTAAATCAAGAAATTAATGGGAAATATCTTTTATGATGATTTCAGAGATTTTATTCAAGCATTAAACGAGAATCAAGTTGACTATTTACTCGTTGGAGGATATTCAGTAATATACCATGGATACTCAAGAACAACAGGTGATATGGATATATGGGTAAAAAGAGATGAAGTTAATTATCTTAAATTAGTGAGTGCATTCAATAAATTCGGATTACCGGTATTTGATATGAGTCAAATTAATTTTTTAAGTCATGAAACATGGGATGTATTTTCTTTTGGCACCCCTCCCGTGTGTATAGATATATTAGTAAAAGTTAAAGGATTAGATTTTGATGAATGTTTTAAATCATCACAATTTTTTGAAGATGATGGCTTAAAAGTTCGGACAATTAACTACAATCATTTAATTGTAGCAAAAAAATCGGCAAATAGACCAAAAGATATTGATGATATAAATAATTTAACAAAATGAGTTTAGAATATTTTTCACACGAAACAGCCATCATTGATGAAGGTTGCAAAATTGGGAAAGGAAGCAAAATCTGGCACTTCTCTCATATTATGCCCAATTGTACCTTGGGAGAGAATTGCAACATCGGACAAAATGTGGTGATTTCTCCAGAAGTTGTTTTAGGGAAAAATGTAAAAGTGCAAAACAATGTCTCAATTTATACGGGTGTAACTTGTGCTGATGATGTTTTTCTAGGACCGTCAATGGTTTTTACAAATGTGATTAATCCGCGCAGTGCTATCAATCGCAAAAATGAATATGCAAAAACTTATGTTGGCAAAGGAGCTACCATTGGTGCAAATGCTACCATCGTATGCGGACATGATATTGGAGAATATGCTTTTATCGGAGCAGGAGCCGTTGTTACAAAAAATGTTCAGCCTTTTTCATTATGGGTTGGAAATCCAGCAAAGCAAATGGGATGGATTAGTGAATACGGACATCGTTTAAAATTTGATTCGGATGGAATTGCAATTTGTATGGAAAGTAAAGAGCAATACAAGTTGGAAAATGGTAAAGTAATTAAACTATGAGTAAAATTAAGTTCGCAGTAATAGGTCAAGGACATATTGGTAAACGACATGCTGAAATGGTTCGAAGAAATTCAGAAGCCGAATTAGTTGCTGTATGTGACGCTCTTCCACTTGACAAATTAAACTTAGGTGATTTAAAAGAAAAGTTTTATTCTTCACCAGAAGAATTATTAGCCGCTCATCCTGAAGTAGAAGTTGTAAATATTTGTACTCCCAACGGATTGCATGCAAAACATTCTTTACTAGCATTAGAAGCGGAAAAACATATCGTATGTGAAAAACCAATGGCTCTCTCCAAAGCAGATTGTGAAGCAATAATTTTCAAAGGATTACAAGTTAACAAAACTGTTTTTTGTGTAATGCAAAATCGTTTTTCGCCACCATCGGTTTGGTTAAAAAAAATAGTAGAAGAAAAAACTATTGGCGATGTGTATATGGTTCAGCTGAATTGCTATTGGAATAGAGATGACCGCTATTACAAAAAGGGTGGTTGGAAAGGAACACAAGAACTGGATGGTGGAACATTGTTTACCCAATTCTCGCACTGGATTGATTTGCTATATTGGATGTTTGGCGATGTGAAAGATATTCAAGCAAAATTCAAGGACTTTAATCATTCTAATTTAACGGAGTTTGAAGATAGTGGATTTGTAAATTTCAATTTCGTAAATGGTGGAATGGGAAGTATTAATTACTCCACTGCCGTTTGGGATAGCAATTTAGAAAGCAGCATCACCATTGTTGGAAGCAAAGGAAGTGTGAAAGTAGGTGGACAATACATGGATCAGGTAGAACATTGCAACATTAAAGATTACACTTTACCAAATCTTGATCCAACCAATGAAGCAAATGATTATGGAACATACAAAGGTTCTGCAAACAATCACCCCCAAGTAATTTCAAATGTAATTGACACACTAAAAGGAAGAACTACATTAACTACAAATGCAATGGAAGGATTAAAAGTAGTTGATATTATTGAACGAATTTATTCACTAAGAAATACAGATAGAAAATCATAAAATTATGATCAACAAAATTAAAAACAAGGAAGCAAAAATCGCAGTAATCGGATTAGGATATGTTGGATTACCAATTGCTTTGGCATTCGCTAAAAAAGCAAAAGTGATAGGATTCGACATCAACGAAGAACGTGTAAAGATGATGCAAAACAACATTGATCCTTCGCAAGAATTGTCTTCAAAAGATTTTGAAGGATGCGATATTGAATTCACTGCTTCGATCGATATTCTAAAATCAGCTAACTTTTTTATCGTTGCAGTCCCAACTCCAATTGACGAACACAATTTACCCGACCTGAAACCTTTACTTGGTGCATCCCGCTCCGTAGGAAAAGCATTAAAAAAAGGCGATTACGTAGTTTACGAATCTACTGTTTATCCAGGCTGTACAGAAGAAGATTGCATTCCTGTGCTAGAAGAAATATCCGGTTTAAAATTTAAAACTGATTTCAAAGTTGGATATTCTCCAGAAAGAATCAATCCGGGCGATAAAGAACATACCATTACTAAAATTTTAAAAGTGGTTTCTGGTTGTGATGATGAATCATTGGAAGTAATTGCTGAAACATATAAAATTATTGTTGAACCTGGTGTTCACAAAGCATCATCTATCAAAGTTGCTGAGGCTGCTAAAATTATTGAAAATACTCAACGCGATGTAAATATTGCATTGATGAATGAACTATCTATCATCTTCAGTCGTATAGGAATTAATACCTACGATGTATTAGAAGCAGCTGGAACAAAATGGAATTTCTTGAAATTTTCTCCAGGCTTAGTTGGAGGACATTGCATTGGTGTTGACCCTTACTATTTAACTTATAAAGCAGAAGAATTAGGATATCATGCTAGAGTAATCAATTCAGGACGATATGTAAATGATTCGATGGGCTTTTACGTTGCAAAACAAACTGTAAAGAAAATTATTGCCGCAAAAAAGAATTTAACTGAATCGCGGGTATTAGTTATGGGTGCTACATTTAAAGAAAATGTAAGCGATGTTAGAAATTCAAAAGTATCGGATGTTATCAAAGAATTTAAATCTTTTGGTGTACATGTTGATGTTGTTGATCCTTATGCTGACTCATCCGAATTACTACATGAGTATGGTTTTGAATTGGCAAAATCTGTTGGAAAAGGATACGATGCAGTTGTTGTTGCAGTAAACCACAAAGAATACATTAGCCTTGATGAAGCCTACTACAAATCTATTCTTTCTGATGGAGGAATATTAGTGGATGTAAAAGGTATTCTAAGAGGCAAAATCAAAAATTTGACTTACTGGAGCCTTTAGGTTACAAATTACTAATCAAAACCAATTTACGAATCAGTGTTCGCTAAAAATAAAATAAAAACAGTTGCATTCATACTCCTCTCTTCTGTGTTTTTGCTTTCATTTAAAGCATCTAGCAAAAAGATAATTGGTCACTGGACTACAAATGTTGATTTGTATGATGTGAAAGTAAATGATACGTTAATTTTTACTAAAATAAAGTATACTGATAAACTATATCAATGGGCTGGTGCGTTAGCAGGAATAGAACTTGCTCCTGATAAAACATTTTCTGAATATCATAATATACTGTGTAGCTCAGAAAGCAGCCCGATTAGCTTTAGCAAAGAAAAATGGACTTTACACAATGATTTACTTACGATTATTGGCAAGGACAGAGAAACAAAATGGAGAATTATGAATGTGACCAATAAAAAGTTGACTGTTGTAATTTTAAAATAAATAAAAATGAGCAAAAAAATATTAATAACAGGAGCTGCCGGATTTATTGGCTCACACGTTGTTCGTTTATTCGTAAATAAATATCCAAATTACCAAATCATAAATTTGGATAAGCTAACTTATGCTGGAAATCTAAATAACATAAAAGACATTGAAAACAAACCTAATTATTCGTTTGTAAAAGGAGATATTACGGATGCTGATTTTATTAATGAACTTTTCACACTTCACAAATTTGACGGAGTAATTCATTTAGCTGCTGAAAGTCATGTAGACAGAAGTATTTCCAATCCATTGGAATTTGTAATGACAAATGTCATCGGAACTGTAAATTTATTAAATGCAGCAAAAAGTTCATGGCTAGCTCCCTCTCCTTCGGGGAGGGCTGGGGAGGGGTCTCCCCGTTTTTATCATGTTTCTACAGATGAAGTGTATGGAACCCTGGGAGAAACAGGAATGTTTACAGAAACAACAGCATACGACCCACACAGTCCATACTCAGCATCCAAAGCCAGCTCCGACCATTTTGTAAGAGCCTATCATGATACTTATGGAATGGATGTAGTTATTTCGAATTGCTCTAACAATTATGGAAGCCACCATTTCCCTGAAAAACTAATCCCACTTTCTATTCACAACATCAAAAACAATAAATCAATTCCTATATATGGAAAGGGAGAAAATATTCGTGATTGGTTATGGGTGGAGGATCATGCAAGAGCAATCGATGTTATTTATCATGCAGCAAAAACGGGAACAACATACAACATTGGTGGCCATAATGAATGGACAAATATTGATTTGATACAATTGCTATGTAAAATCATGGACAAAAAATTAAATCGTGCTGAAGGGGAATCTGCTAAGCTAATCACCTTTGTAAAAGACAGAGCAGGTCATGATTTGCGTTATGCGATTGACTCCACCAAACTTCAAAAAGAATTAGGCTGGGTTCCATCCTTACAATTTGAAGAAGGATTAGAAAAAACAGTGGATTGGTATTTATCAAACGAAGATTGGCTGAACAATGTAACATCGGGAGATTACAAAAAATATTACGAAAACCAATATACAAAAAGATAAATCTTCCGTTTTTTACTTTTGAATTATAATTTTTAACTTTATATGTACTCTACTCCATTTCATACCATCGATTTATCAACCAAAACTTTTTTAGTTACAGGTGGAGCAGGATTTATTGGCTCTAACATAGTTGAATACCTTATTAAGTATCACGCTAAAAAAGTTGTTGTTTTGGATAATCTGGCAACAGGATCTGAAACGAATATAAAACCTTATTTATCGCTTCCGAATTTTCAATTTATCAAAGGAGATATATGCAATATAGATGATTGCAATAAAGCCTGTATTGGAATAGATTATATATTTCATGAAGCTGCATTAGGCTCTGTTCCTCGTTCCATTAAAAATCCGATTGCAACTCACAATGTAAACGCAACAGGGTTTATAAACGTTTTAATTGCAGCTCGAGATGCTAATATCAAACGTATTGTTTATGCAAGCTCTTCATCTGTTTATGGCGATAGTAAAATTTTACCGAAAGTAGAAAATCAAATTGGGAAACAACTTTCTCCTTATGCCGTTTCAAAAATGACCAATGAATTGTATGGCGAAATTTTTGCAAAGACCTACAACATGGAAATTATTGGGTTACGCTACTTTAATATTTTCGGTCCACGACAAAATCCTCAAGGTGAATACGCGGCTGCAATCCCTTTATTTATTAATTCACTATTAACAAACACCGCTCC
>CAYWAV010000033.1:35775-37449 GCA_964456225.1 uncultured Chitinophaga sp.
AATTATCAACCAAAAGTAAAAATTGAAGAAGGGTTGAAGTATACACTTGCTTGGTTTAAATCACAATAGAATAAAATTGATTCGTTATTTGCAATATGGGACTCTTTAATATCTTCAATAAAAAGCATAAACGACTTTCTACACCTGTAGATTTGTCGGTACTAAATACCGATATACACTCCCATTTTATTCCGGGAATTGACGATGGAGCAAAAACGATGGAAGATAGCTTAATGATGATTTCTGAATTGCAGAAATTAGGTTACAAAAAGGTTATTACATCACCACATACCATGAGTGATTTCTATCGCAACACCACAGAGATCATTTTAAGTGGCAGAGACAATGTAAAACAAGCTCTAAAAGAATCAGAAGTAAATATTGAATTCGATGCTATTTCTGAGTATTATCTGGATTACGATTTTGAAAAAAAACTGGATGATGGTCCGCTATTAACGTTTGGTAACAACTATTTGTTATTCGAAATTTCTTATATGAACCCGCCAGACAATATTTATCACATTATTTTTAAAATGCAGCTGCTTGGGTACAAACCTGTATTGGCGCACCCTGAACGCTATAACTTCTGGCACAAAGAGTTTGAAAAGTATGAAGAATTTATCGACAAAGGTGTTTTGCTTCAACTCAATATCAATTCACTTACAGGTTATTATTCACCAGCAACAAAAAAGATAGCCGAACAAATGATTGACAAGAACATGATTTCATTTGTTGGAACAGATTGTCACCACATGGGTCACATCAATTTGATTAAGGAAGTAATTTATGATCCATATTTAGAAAAACTAATTAACAGCTCAACATTACTAAACAAAACCCTATAACTTAAGATGAAAAAAATAATCTTCATTTTTATCCTTTTTATATTCATTTACTCTTGCTCATCCGATCCGAAGAAAGCAGAAGTAGAAACCATTATTCCAAAAACGGAGGAGCTTGTAGCAATTATAAGCTATGAGGTCGTAGGCAGCCTGCCACATGACCAATCAGCATATACCGAAGGTTTGTTTTTTCACAACAAACAGATTTATGAAAGTACCGGAGCACCAGATGGCCAACCACAATACGAAACAGTGATTGGCATTTTGGATACAACAAAAGGGAAATTGGATGCAAAAATAGATTTGGGTAGAACTTATTTTGGAGAAGGCGCTGTAATTTTAAATGATAAAATTTATCAACTAACATACAAGAATCAAATTGGATTTGTTTATGATGCTAAAACCTTTAAACAGATCAGCAGGTTCAGTTACAAAAACACAGAAGGCTGGGGAATGACTACTGATGGAAATTCCTTAATTATGAGTGATGGCACCAATGTTTTAACTTACCTGGATCCGGCAACCTTGCAGCCAACAAAAACAATTAATGTAACCAATGCAGGATATGCAGAAGACAAGATAAACGAATTAGAATATGTAGATGGATACATTTACGCAAACATTTGGACAAAAAATTATATCATTAAAATCGACTTAACAACAGGAAAAGTAGTTGGAGTGATGGATTGCTCTCAACTGACAGACGAAGCCCATCGCGCTAATCCAGAATCAGATGTATTAAATGGAATTGCTTATGACCCAGCAACAAAAAGGATGTTTGTTACAGGTAAAATGTTTCCGAAAGTATATGTTTTGAAATTGAAATAAATTA
>CAYWAV010000034.1:0-36282 GCA_964456225.1 uncultured Chitinophaga sp.
GTGTTTTGTAGCGTATTAACTTCATTTTGCCTATCTTGTTTATAGTATAAATATAGCCATAATTATATGATAATCAAATAGTTATATTATTACTTGCTAACAATTTTATTTTTAGAACTCCCCTAAAGAGATAAAAAATTTGTCGCCTCCTATTATAGTCCTCAGAGATTTTTTAACTATTTTGTGCTAAGATAAAGCCTTTCCGCAGTTTCCCAATTCACCACATTCCACCAGGAAGTGATATAGTCAGCGCGCTTGTTCTGATTTTTTAAATAGTAAGCATGTTCCCATACGTCCAAAGCTAATATGGGCGAGCCTTTTACTTCTATTGACTCTAAGTTCATCAATGGATTATCTTGATTAGCAGTTGAGGTGATAAGCAATTTTTCTTCTTTTGTTTTTACCAACCAGGCCCAACCTGAACCAAAACGTTTCATTCCAGCTTCTGTAAATTGTTTTTTGAATTCGTCAAACGAACCAAAAGTTGTTTTGATAGCATCTGCTAATTTGCCTTTGGGTTCGCCACCGCCATTGGGTTTCATTAATGACCAAAACAAAGAATGATTGTAGTGGCCACCTGCATTATTTGCAACTTGTATAGAATAACCTTTTCCGACTTTAGCAAGAACTTCTTCTATTGTTGGCTTTAAAGCAGTTCGCATGTCGGCAATCATCAATGCTTTATTCAAATTATCAACATAAGACTTGTGATGTTTGCTGTGATGAATCTCCATCGTTAATTTATCGATATGAGGCTCCAAAGCATCATAAGCATAAGGTAAAGCAGGGAGAGCAAAAAATTCATGATCGACCAATGCTCTTTCTTTTTCAACCAATTCAGCAGCATTAAGTGTATTGCCAATTGCTGATGTAACAGCAATTGCACCTAAAGCAAGCGCTGATTTTTTAATAAAATCTCTGCGATTGTTTTCCATTTTTTTAAGTATTTAGATTCGTAAATTCGTTTTTTTATTCGCTATCAGGACTATCCGAAATTAATCAAGACTTGATTTTTTTCAACAGCAATCCCCTTCTTTACATTTATTTTCTTAATCACTCCATCGGTTGGGGATTTAATAATGTTTTCCATTTTCATGGCTTCCAATACTAAAATAGGATCGCCCTTTTTTACACTATCTCCTTCTGCAACTCTAATATCTAATACCAATCCAGGCATAGGAGCTTTTATTTCATTTACTTTTTTAGAACTCAAATCATCAAATCCTAAGCTCTTCAACAATTCATCAAACTTATCTTTTACATTGAGTTGATACTTATTGCCATTCACACCTATCAAAAAACTTTTTTCTGCAACATCCGCTTTTATCACTTCTACATTGTAGGAACGATTGTCTTTTATTACATGAAAACTACCGTTTTTTACTTCGATCACATCCCATGCAAATGCCTTGCCATCAATGATTCCTGAACTTGCATTTTCGAGCTCAATTATGTGCTCTTTCTGATTGTTTACTTTTACTTTTAGCATATCACAAATATATCGTTTTTTAGCACGAGGAACAAATGAACAGAAAATTCACCAAACGGTTGCTTTGTTCTCGACTCCCCTTGAACTGACAGCACAATGTTTTGTCAATTCGTGCGGAGTCGAGAACCAAACAATTAGTTCAATTATTGTCACTTCGAGCGCGACCGAAGGGAGGTCATCCTGAGCGTAGTCGAAGGACGAGAAGAACCGTACATCACTTTATTATTTGAAATCAATATTATTTTTACAACCTTTGATTTCTTAAAAATAAAAGTAATGATTTTGAAAACACGATTTTTTATTCTTGTCCCGATAGCTATCGGAATTTTTTCCTCTTGTAACTTATTTAAAAAATCGACCGACAAAGACGATGATTTGGTTGTTATGAATTTGGATACGATTGAAACCGTTTCTACCAATATACAAGTTGAACAATACCATGCTTCGGAAACCAGATTAAATGATATTCTTCATACCAAATTGGATGTGAGTTTCGACTGGACAAAACAATACTTGTTTGGAAAAGCAACCATTACTCTAAAACCATACTTTTATCCAACTGCCACATTGGTACTGGATGCAAGAGGAATGGAACTGAAAGAAATATCCTTAGTTCAGCAAGTTATGACTAGAACGAAAGGGACAAAAAAAGACCCTTCAGGGCATTTAGAAGATGATGTACACATTTCAGAAACAAAAATTCCTTTGCAATACAAATACGAAAACGATGTTATCACCATTCAATTGGATAAAGAGTATAAAAACAATGAAGAGTATAAAATCTTTATTGAATACATTTCAAAACCCAACGAATTAAAGAAAGGAGGCGGAAGTCTTGCTATTACTGATGACAAAGGCTTGTATTTTATTAATCCTGATGGGAAAGACAAAAATAAACCGCAACAAATCTGGACACAAGGAGAAACACAGGCAACATCTGTTTGGATGCCAACCATTGATCGTCCGAATGAACGTATGTCGCAGGAAATTTACATGACTGTTGACAAAAAATATGTGACACTTTCAAATGGTGAACTCAATTCTTCTTTTGATAATGGCGATGGTACTCGTACGGATTATTGGAAAATGGAATTGCCCCACGCTCCGTATTTGGCAATGATGGCTGTTGGTGATTTCGCTGTTGTAAAAGACACTAAATGGAGAGGAAGAGAAGTGAGTTATTTTGTAGAAAAGGAATACGAACCTTATGCAAAAGCAATTTTCGGAAATACACCGGAGATGCTGGAGTTTTTCTCAAACAAACTAGGTGTTGAATATCCTTGGATTAAATATTCACAAATTACTGCACGAGATTATGTTTCCGGAGCAATGGAAAACACAACAGCCACCTTGCACAGCGAATTTTTACAACGTACTGATAGAGAATTATTGGATAAAGATTATGAAGATTATATTTCACATGAATTATTTCATCAATGGTTTGGTGATTTGGTAACTTGCGAATCGTGGAGCAATTTGCCTTTGAACGAATCGTTTGCTACTTACGGAGAATATTTGTGGCAGGAATATAAATATGGATTGGATGCTGCTGACCATCATAGCGCGGAATCAAGAGCAGGATATTTGGCGGAGTCAGATAGAAAACAAGTTAACCTAATTCGTTTTCAATATCACGATAAAGAAGAGATGTTTGATGGACATAGCTATAATAAAGGCGGACAAGTACTTCACATGTTGCGCAAATATGTTGGTGATGATGCGTTTTTTGCTTCTTTGAAATTATATCTCGAAACAAACAAATACACTTCAGTAGAAATTCATCAATTGAGAATGGCTTTCGAAAAAGTAACAGGAGAAGATTTAAACTGGTTTTTTGATCAATGGTTCTTATCCTCCGGACACCCTGATCTAGTTATCAATTCGGAGTACGATGATGCAAACAAAAAACAAAAAGTTCAAATCAAACAAATACAGGATTTTGCAAAAACGTCATTGTTTAAAATCCCAATGTGTATCGATTTATATGTTGATGGGAAAGTTGTTCGTCATAAAATCACAATTACAAAATCAGATGAAACATTTGAATTTAAAGCAGACTCAAAGCCGGATTTAGTAAATGTGGATGCACAAAAAATGTTGTTGTGTACAAAAAGCGAAACCAAATCGATGACCGAATTAGCGTTTCAATATAATAATGGTCCTTTGTATTTAGACAGACAGGAAGGGCTTTCCAGACTTTCGGAAAAAGCAGGAGATTCACTCGCAGCACAAGTAATTATAAAAGCTTTGAACGATAAATTCTGGAATTTGCGTTTAGATGCGATTGAAGGATTGAAAAACATTCAAGCAGGTCATGAAAAAGAAATTAAAGAAAAACTAGTTGGTCTGGCTAAAAATGATAACAAGTCAATTGTTCGAGCGCTTGCTATCGAATATTTACATGCGAATTACAAAGATGCGGACTTAGAACAACTTTATAAAAATGCATTAAACGATAGATCGTATTATGTTTTTAGTTCAGCATTATCTGCTATCGCAAAAACAAATCCGAAAGAAGCGATGGTAATTGCTAAGCCGCATGAGAATGAAAAAAACATTGATGTGCTTTATGCTATCACAGATTTATACTTAGCAAATGGAACAGATGAACAAAATGATTTTTTTGTAAATAGTGTTTCTAAGTTTACTGGATTTTCATTGATAGGATATGTTTCTCAGTATGCTGCGTTTTTGAAAAAAGACAAAAAAGACGAAACGGTAAACAAAGGTGTTGAAGTGTTGGCAGGTATTGCAAGAGACACAACCATTACAAAGTGGGTCGCCTACTATGCAAAAAAATCGGTGAAAGAGATTTTAACGATGTATGAAGATAAGATTGCATTCGGCAATGAGAAAATTAAAAAGCTAAAAGAAATAAATCCGAATGCAGATGTGCATGTGTTAGAAGGGGAGATAGAAAGCGCAAAAGTTCAAAAAGAAAAAGTAGGGAAAGTTTATGATTCGATAAAGTAAACCTCATCCTTGGCGAGTAAAATTGTAAAACGTCATTCCATGCTACGACACGGGATGACAGTTAATAGTTTGGTTGGTCTTTGCAAAAATTAATCTTAATCCTCCAACATCCACAAAGCCTCATTTAATTCTCCTAAGGCCTTATTGTTTTTTATTTTTTTTGCAACCTCTGTTCCTTTGGTATAAGTTGAAACAGCCTTTGTTAAATCCTGAATTTGCTCGTAGTATTTCCCCAATTGATAGTAGGCTCCTAAATAATTTTCATCTTTTGAAAGCAACAATTCAATTAGCTCAATTGCTTTTGTTACATCGTTTCCTTTAGCGTATTCCAATGCCAATGCATAGTTCAAGAAAGAGTCGTTGGGCTCGTTCTTAAGCATTTCCTCTATTTGATCTAAACGGGAATTTGACATGATTTTTTTGTACAGATAACGAATAATAAAACGAATATTACGAATCGATAACGCTTAAAAAAAGCGAACCCCGTTGGTAATAACAAACACAGATTCGTAAAATTCGTAAAGATTCGTTATCCGTATTAAATAACAGATTTAAATTGTTTCAAAAAGCGAACATCGTTTTCGGAAAACAAACGCAAATCTTTTACTTGATATTTTAACATCGCAATGCGTTCAATTCCCATTCCAAATGCGAATCCACTATATTGTTTACTATCAATTTTGCAATTATCAAGAACAGAAGGATCCACCATACCGCAACCTAAAATTTCTACCCAGCCTGCTCCTTTGCAGATGTTGCAGCCTTCGCCTTTGCAAAATGGACAAGAGATATCCATCTCTGCACTGATTTCTGTAAACGGGAAATAAGAAGGGCGCAAACGGATTTTTGTTTCTTCACCAAACATCTCTTTCGAAAAATATAAAAGTGTTTGTTTCAAATCGGCAAAGGAAACTTTTTTATCAATGTATAAGCCTTCAACTTGATGAAACTGACAATGAGCACGAGCGGAAATAGCTTCGTTACGATATACGCGACCGGGAGAAATAGTACGAATAGGCGGTTGTGTGCCTTCCATAATGTGAACCTGCACCGATGACGTTTGTGTTCTTAAAACAATATCTGGATTTTCAGAAATGTAAAACGTATCCTGCATATCACGCGCAGGATGATCTGCAGGAGTGTTCAATGCTGTAAAATTATGCCAGTCGTCTTCAATTTCTGGTCCTTCCGAAATAGTAAATCCAATACGCGAAAATATTTCAACAATTTGATTTCTAACAATGGATAAAGGGTGACGAGAGCCAACAGCAATGTTTTCAGCAGGAAGTGTCAAATCAATATTGGCATCTTTTGTATCAACAGCATCTTCAAATTTTTCTTTCAGATGATTGATTTTATCCTGTGCTTTGTTTTTTAATTCATTGAGTTTTTGTCCAACTTCTTTGCGCAATTCTGGAGCTACCAATTTAAAATCATCAAATAATTCGGTTACTTTTCCTTTTTTGGAAAGTATTTTAATGCGGAACTCTTCCACATGCTCTTTGCTGCTGGCAGAAAATGCTTCAATCTCATTTAATAATTCTTCAATACGCTCTTTCATCTTTTTCTTTAAAATAATGCACGAAGTTAAGGAATAATTGAAACACTCAGGATTCGAATGTCTTCAATTGGTCTTGCATTTTTATCTGTTTTTTGTGCAGCAATTAAATCTACAATTTCTAAACCTTCATACACTTCGCCAAAAACGGTATATGTGTTATCTAGAGAAGGTGTGCCACCAATGGTTATGTATGCTTTTATTTGTTCAGGTGTAAATTTGTAGTGCGCAACATTTGGAAATTCTTTTTCCACTTTTGCATCTATAATATCGTTGATGTATTTCATGCTGTCCGCTTTTTCTTCTTTTGCATAACGTTTATAATCATCAACGTAATGTTTGTTTTCTGTGAGGTTAATGAAGTAGGCAAACAAGGTTCTTTTGGTAATTCTGGTTGCTTGAGTTGTCAATAAAGAATCGGTGTAGGTTTTTCCTTGCACGATGTAAAATTGTGACCCGGATGAAGCTTGAGTAGGATTATCCAAATCACTTTCACGAGCAGCGGCAAGGGCCCCTTTTTTATGAAAAACAGTACGGTTAATCTCTGCAGGGATAGTATATTTTGGTCCGCCTTCGCCCAGTATTTCGCCTCCGATTGCATTTTTTGAATCCGGATCACCACCTTGAATCATAAACTTTTGAATTACACGGTGGAACAACAGGCTGTCCAGATAATGTGTTTTAACCAATTTTAAGAAGTTATCGCGGTGGAGAGGAGTTTCATTGTATAGTTTTATCTTAATATCCCCTTGTGTAGTCTTTATTAGCACGTTTATATTCCCTTCTACCCTGTTTTTGTTAGGGCTGAAGGAGCTAAACATCAAAAAAAGCCCTAAAACAAATGAAAATCCTTGGCAAAGTTTTTTGTAATTCATTTTAATTGTATTAAATTTGTTAATCGTAAAGATAATTAAGTCTTACATTCATCGTACCGAAATACTAGTATTTAAATAAAACATACAACATGAAAACTTTTATCAACAGAATTTCAGCAATTATAGGAGTTGTGACATTACTAGTAGTAATGTTTATTTCTACATCTTGCAATAAAGATAAAACCTGTTATGGGAAAGTAACAGTAGTAGATTCCAATGGAACTGCTATATCTGGCGCTACTGTTCATTTGGCAGCACCATCAGTAAATGGGGATGTTGTTTATGATGGTAAAACTGATGGATCAGGACAGGCATCTTTTGATGTAAAATTACCTGCTATTTTTGACGTAACAGCTACTCATCCTGGTTATGCTGGAACTGGTGTAGGTGTTCTTCGTTTAGATGAGCCAGGAAAAGAGTCTGACGTTACTGTAAAAATCGCTAATTAAGGCTGAATTTCTACTGTCTTAAAGTATTCTACAATAGCTTGTTTTATGATTTCTTGTTGCTGTGCCGGTTTTAGCGGTGGCAGATTTTCTAGTGTTTTCCAATGTGGCCAGCCATCTTTATCCAATCCCTCATATTCATAGTATCCGTAAGGAGAAAGTAGTGTGCAGATAGCAATGTGCATCACATCCAGCTTTTCGTTTTTGGAAAGCTTTACTTTCCCTTTTCCCAACTCTTGTAAGCCAATTATAAAGAGTAAGCCTTGTATATCTATATCCTCACCAAACTGTTTCGCAATTTGTTTGAGTACGTTTTTATATTCAAATTCGGTATCCATGTTACAAAGATAATAATAAAAAAGCCTTTTTGTGTTTTAAGCAGAAAGGCTTTATGTTATGAAGGAATACTATTGTTTGACGACTCGAATGGTTTGTGTCTTTTTGTTTTCGAGCTGAATCCGAATTAGATAAGTTCCTTTGCTCCAGTTCTCAGAACAAATAAAGTCGGGATGTTGCAGCGTCTCCATGAGTCGTCCCCGAGAGTCGTAAATTCTTACTTCTTCAACGGCAAATTTAGTTGCATTATTAATGTTTAAATTGCTTGTTGTTGGGTTTGGATATGCGTTTATCAGCAAACTCAAATCAATTTCATTAATACCAATGGGCAAAGTAATAAACTGATTATAAAACAAGGAATCATAAAACGAAAGGGATGCAGCTATTGGCCAAATAACAATCACATTTATATCGTAGTGAAACCTGAGTGGTCCAGTATCATATATATTATAGAGCGTAAATTGCATGCTGTCATTAGGAGCAATGTTTATTGTTCCTAAATAAACAGTATCAATAGGATTATATATAAAAGTAGAAACAGAGTCCTGAACACTGGTATAAAATGTAATGCTATCATTAAAAGGGGTAGATGCAATATTTATGACTGTAAACTTAATACTATCATTTGATCCGGCAGGGAGCGTGTCATTCCCAACAAGAACAGTAAATGGGTTAATTACTAAGGAATCTTGTGCTTTTCCTTTTGTGCAATGAAATACGAGTAGTGTTAAAACTAACAGAAGCAACTTTTTCATAGGTGTAGTTTTTAGTTTCGGGATGTTTTCTAATCAAATGTATTTAAATATTTCGGGATGTTAAATTAATTTTGTAATTTTCTTACGTATTCAAAATTGACAATATGAACATTCTACCGGAAGTAATCGGCAATATGAATAAAGAGGAAATTCGAAATTTCAAACTCTTTATCAATCGTACCGAAAAAGCAACAGAACGAAAAGATGAACAGTTGTTTGATTTTATTCGCAAACAATTTCCGGAATACAATGAAGATAAAATTCTGAAAAAATTATATAACTCAGAAGATAAGAATGCTTTGTATCGTTTAAAAAACAGACTGTTTGAAGATATTGGAAAAAGTTTAACTCTACATTATTATGATGCAAACGAATACAACATTATTTTAAATTATTTATTTCTTTCCAGATTGTTTCAAAGTAAAGGTCAGGCTCCAACTGCGTATTACTATTTAAACAAGGCTTTCCGAAAAGCAAATGAAAATGAGCATTTGGATTGGCTGGACATTATTTATGGCGAGTTTATAAAACTTTCGCATGAAACATTGGAGATTAATCCGGAAGAATACATTCAAAAGCGAAAGGACAACCGTTCCAAACTGAATAAAATTCAGGAGATCGATGATATTTTAGCAGCATTGATTTATCGGATTAAAGTATCGCAGAATTTTGCAAAACAAAACACTGAGATTCTTGATTTGTTACAAAAAACGGTGAACGATTTTGCAAAAAGCAAGGACGTAAAAAACAGTCCGGTGTTGCGGTTTAAAATATACCAGTCGGTGAGCCGCATTCTTCTTCAGCAACAAGATTATAAATCATTGGAAAAATATTTATTAAAAACGTTTGATGAGTTTTCAAAAGAAAAGTTGTTCAATAAAAACAATCACGATACAAAACTTCAGATGCTCACGTATTTGATTAATTCATTGTTTAAAAACAAAAAAATTGACCTTTCGCTCGCTTATGCCGTCAAGCTAAAATTGGCTATGGTGGAGTTTAATATGCAATTGCATGATAAATATTTGTTTTATTATTATAACTCGCTCGTAATTAATTATTCTGTAAAGAACATTGATAAAGCCATTGAGATATTGCATGAAGCGAAAGACAATGCAAGTATTAAGAAGTTGCCAATTTACAATGTGTTTGTGTATTTAAACTTAGCAGTATTAAATTTCGATAAAAAGAATTTCAAAGAATCATTAAAACATTTGGTAAAACCGATGATGCAAGATGCTTTTAAACATCTTGACGAAGCATGGCATTTAAAGTTAGCTGTGTTTGAGCTGATGATTCGTTACGAGTTAAACGACTTTGATTATTTGGAACATAAATCGGAGCGCATTCGCAAGGAGTATTCAACTCTTTTGAAAAAAGAAGAGTATGTACGTCAGAAACAAATGGTTTTAGTTATAGATAAGATGGTGAAGTCGGATGGTATAAAAAAGAACAAGCAACTGTTAAAAGAAATTAACGCGTTGCTTGATGGTATAATGTTGAATAGTTCTTCAGATACGGATATAATAAACTACAGCGATTGGCTAAAAATGAAAGTTAGTTAACTTGCATTTTAAAATCCAAAACCACTTTGCTTCCATTGTCTTCAAATGAAACTTTATCAGCAAGGTTGCGCATTAAAAACACCCCTCGACCGTTAGGGTTTTCAATGTTTTCAGGGTTTGTAGGGTCAGGTAAATTATCATAGTTGAATCCTTTTCCTTCGTCTTTTACGATAAATGAAACATGATCAGGGAAAGATTTAAAGAAGATATCAATGTTTTTTTTAGGATTGGCTTGGTTGCCGTGGTAGATAGCATTATTTACTGCTTCTGTAATAGCAACAAGTATGTTCCCATAATAATCTTCGCTGATGTTGAATAGATCACACACATCTTCTATCATTCGCTCAACGAGAATGATATTCTCAGCTCTCGAAGCGATTCTTATTTTTTGATTTTCTGCAAGTACCATATTAGTTTCCAAAGTTGTTAAAGTATTGGTTTACCTTTATTTTAAAGAAAGGACTTAATGACGGGGGCACCGTTTTGAGTAATTCCGTTTCTTTTTGTTTCAGCATATTATACTCTAAAAATTCATTAGGGTTACTAAAATTTGCATTTTTTGATTCATTTGATTGTCTTTTTTCATCCATTTCGCGTTCTTTCTCTGCCTTTTCGCTTTCCAGTAGGCGAGTTAGGATTTCTTCTTGGCGCGTGATTGTTTCCTGACTAAGCATTTTATTTACTAAGTCCGTCTCCGTTTCTTCCATTTTTTCAGCAATTTTGCTCATTCCTCCGGCACCTTTTCCGTCTTTAGTGATTTGATCCGACATTTTTTGTAATTCCTGACGCAATGCTGCTTGTTGGGCAGCCAATTGTGCTAACTCCTTACTCATTCCTCCCATCCCCATTCCGGGTTTATCACCAGGCTTGTTTCCACCCTTTTCCATGCCTTCTTTCAACTTTTTTATTTGCTGATTGATTTGCTCCTGCATCTTACGCATATTAGCCATTGAAGGCTTTTCGCCCTTGCCTCCAGGCTTTTTACAACTTCCGTTTCCTGGTTTGCTATTTTTTGCTGCTAGTTGCATTTGTTTTAATGCCTCATTAAGCATCAATGCTAAATTGTTGATGGATGTCATAGCAAATTGCTGACGGCTCAAGGCTTCTTGTTTGTGATTTTTTCCATCCATTGAAGGTGTTTGTGATTCGGTAATTTCACTCAAGGCCCTATCCATGTTCATATTAATAGCGCTTATTTCCTTATTTACTGCAGCAGCTATTTGTGGTACTCGTTTGCTCAATGCCAACAACGTATCTTCAATCATTTTTGAATCGTCTTTCAACTTTTTCTGCTTCTGATTGATTTTTACATATTGAGGATCGTTTGGTTTTGTTTTAGACAGCTGACTCATTAAAGCCTCTTGTCCGAAGGATAATTGAATTAAATTTTCCAACAAGCCTCTCATCTTATCAATGTCTTCTCCCTCTTGTTGTTCTTGTTCTTTTGCTTGTGCCTGCTCCATTTGCTGAGCCATTTCTTCCATTTTTTTAGCAGCATCTTTTTGTGATTTAGCAGCGTCTTTCTTTTTATTTTCACTCAAGCTTTCACTGCTTTTCTCCATTTCTTTTTTAATCTCTTCCTGCTTTGGTTCTGTATTCTCAAGCTTCTTAGGCTCTTCTAACTCGCTATTCTTTTTTTCAAGTTCTTTCAAATCCTTTTTTAAATCTTCAAACTTTTTATTTAAATCATCTTGTTTTGCTTTTTGTTCTTTTGAATCTGCTTTTTTCTCTTCCGACTGTTTGGCAAGCTCATCTTGCTTTTTCGACAGTTCGTTCAGCTTATCAATACTCTCTTGAATTTTTTGTTCCACTTCCAATTGCTTGAAAATTTCAAGATTGCGATCTAGTTCTTTCAATAAATCTTTATTCTCTAACTTCATTTTATCCAATGCTTCCTGCACTTTGTCTTTATCTAGCTTTTCTAAAAGTTTTTGTAGCTCATCGTATTTCTCTTTCAACTCAGGCGTCATTACTTTATTAAACAGCTCTTCCAGCTGTTTTTGCTTTTCAAGCATTTCTTCGTTCGGTTGTTTGTATTCGTTTTTCTGTTCGTTATTTTGTTGGTTCTCATTTTTAATGGACTCAATTTTCTTTTGAAGCTTTTTTTGTTTATCGAGTAACTCTTTCAATTTCTTTTTTTCTTCCCAAGTCAAATCTTTCTTCTCAGCTACTTTACGTTGCAAGTCGGCCAATTCTTTTTGAACTTCTTTTGCATCACGGATACTTTCTTCTAAATCCTCTTTGATTTTGTTATTGTTCTTGTCTGTGTTTTCTTCTAATTCCTTAAGAGTAGGCGCTTTGAAAATCATTTTCTGACTGCGAGCCGATTTGCTTCCTGTAACTCCATCGTTGTCCCATACTTCAAAATAATATTCGATTTGATCACCGGGAGCAACGCCCAACTCAGTCATGTCCCAGTAATGAAAAAACTGATCTTGATTCAACATTTTGTTCACTGCAATAGGAACGCCATTGGTGGTCATCTTTTTATAATTATCAGTTGATGCGCTATCGTTACTGCTGATAAATCGATAGTTGAACGAAAGTTTATTAAAACCGTAATCATCTTTTACTTCGCCACGGAAATAAATTCGTTTGTTGGAAGTAGAATCTTTTTTCTCTGTAACCGTAATTTGGGGATAAGCATCCGGAATTACATTTATCGAATAGGTAACGGAGTCTTTGCTTTTCAAAAATTGATTAGCAGTTGTAACAGAATAAGATTTGTCACGAAACATCCGAGTAGAATAAATAAAATTGTTTTCCCTACTTGGCGCAACTGAAAAAGAAGTATCATTAAAATTTAAACGAAGCAGGTCGGTGTTTTGTGTGTTGAAATTCCAGCTTAGCTTTGTTCCTGCAGGTACAACCAAATCGCCTGTGTTTTTTACAACTTCATCTTTTTTGTTCAGATATTTTGGATAAGCCAATGCAATTTCAAAATTCAATAAGATAGGACTAGGCAATGCTACCAATTCATACTCTTTCGACTTAAAGCCATCAGCAGCCAATTGAAAGGGAATGTTTTTTTGAACGTTCTTAAAAATATAAGTAAAGTTCACAATGTTTTCTTTATCGAGTTTAAATTCGTTTCCATCAATCTCCACATAAATGTTGTCTGGAATCTCATCACCAGTAAGCTTTACCTTAAGTTCGTAATCTTGTTGAGTAACGGTTTTTAAATCGGAGTTGGTAATTACAAACTGGAAAGGAGCTTCTTTTTCGAAGTATTCGCTGTGTTTTACTAAGCGCTTGGTTCCATCTGTGATGATGCTGGGTGCAGCAAACAGAATAACTGTAATAAGTAAAATCGGAAGCAAAGCATATTTTAAATATTTTCTGTTCTCAGAAAAATCAACAGCAGAAGTAAAAGGAATCGGTTTAAGTTCTTTTGTTTTCTGATCGATGCTGGCCTCTATTAGTTGATAGTTGTTGGTTGTTGGTTGCCGGTTTTCGTTCTGTAATGATTGTAGTTGCAGTACATTCAGAAGCTTATCTTGCACATTCGAGAAGTGTTTTCCGATGATGGAAGAAGCTTCTTCGTGAGAAATTACTTTTCCGATCTTATAAAGTTTGGAGATAGGAATAGCAATATACTTTACTAAAATGAATAGGGTAGCAAGTACAAAAGAATAAAAGAGAATGGTTCTGACTGCAGAATTAAAATGAGCGAAGTATTCAAGTGTTGTAGCGGTGACAAAAAATAGTAATACTAATGCAGTACTATAAATCAATCCGCGTAAAAGCAGATTTTTATAATATTTTCGGATGAATTCATCCAGTTTTTCAATTAAATTTTGGTAATTGCTTGACATGCTATTCTATAACGCGATTTTTGGTGTTTTGTTACGCCAATCTTAATTCTCCCGATAAATCTTCATCCTTCCAAAGGTAATCAATTATTCCCCTTTTTTCAAGCCAGAAGGGTTAAAAATCGTTAATGAACGAAAAGCTTTTTCCTAAACAAAAAATCCTTTAACTTTACACCGTTCAAGAGATGCAATTTGAGTTTCTAATCCATAAAATAGCAAAAATAAAAAACGATGATAGCAAAAAAAGTAGAATCGGCCTTAAATCAACAAATTGAGCTTGAGGCATCTTCCTCACAATATTATTTAGCAATGGCATCTTGGGCGGAGACTCAAGGTTTAGAAGGCGTTGCAGCATTTTTATATACTCATTCGGATGAAGAGCGCATGCACATGCTAAAACTTGTTAAATATGTAAATGAGAGAGGTGGACAAGCATTAATTCCTGCTTTAAAAGCGCAACCACAGAAATTCAAATCTGTGCAATTTGTGTTTGAAGAAGTATTGAAACATGAAGTGTTGGTTTCTAACGAAATTAATAATTGCGTAGAAGTGTGTTTAAAAGAAAAGGATTACACCACACACAACTTTTTGCAATGGTATGTTGCCGAACAAATTGAAGAAGAAGCATTGGCTCGTAAAATCCTTGATAAATTGAAATTTATTGGTGGCGATAAAAGTGGTCTATATTTCTTCGACAGAGATTTAGGCAGTGTTTCAGTTGCTGGTGGAGCCGCAGATAAAGGGAAAGCATGATGAGAAAAGTCCAGAGCGAAACCTCTGGACTTTTTATTTTTTAATTCTTATCAATAGCCTCCCCAATCAATTTCCCTTCAATCAAAAATCCATCGTGCCCATAAGGAGAATCAATTTCCACAAACTTAGAATTGGGAATATTTTGTGCCATTAGTTTTTGTTCGGGAGTCGGACAAAGATGATCACTGGAAATACCAATGATGATTGTTTTTAATTGTATGCTTTTTAAAACATCTTCTAATTTCCCCCTGTTTCGTGCAACATTATGTGAATCCATCGCTTTCCCTAAAAGCCAATAACTGTAAGTGTTAAAACGTTTCACCAATTTTTCTCCTTGATAATTAATGTAAGAACTCGCTTTGAAATTATCGAGCTTGTGTTCTTCATCTGTTTGTGTTTTTACAAACGCTTCGTAATTTCTATAGGTCAGCATTCCTATGGCACGAGCAGCTTTCAGGCCTTTCGCTCCGGCAGATTGATTCAGCTCATTCCAAGTGTTATCGCTTTCAATTGCCAAACGTTGAGCGGTATGAATGGCAATTCCCCAAGCCGATTCTTGTGCTCCGGTTGCGACCAATACCATTTGTGAAAAAATTTCAGGCTCCGCTAACGCCCATTCGATGGCTTGATAGCCACCCATAGAGCCACCAATAATAGTGTGTATTTTTTCTAAGCCCAAATGTTTTCGCAACACAATGTGAACTTTAACCATATCACGAATGGTGACATGAGGGAACGTACTATAGTAAGGTTGATTTGTTTCAGGATTTATGGTTAATGGTCCGGATGAGCCATAGCAAGAACCAATAATGTTTGCACAAACGATAAAGTGTTTTGCAGGGTCGTATGTTTTTCCTTCACCAACTAATGAATCCCACCAATCTGCAACATCGCTGTTAGCAGTGAGTGCATGACAAAACCAAACAACATTGCTTTTATCAGCATTCAATGTTCCATAGGTATGATAAACCACATCCGTAGTTGGAAGCGTTGCTCCGCCTTCGAGTTGGATTGGTTGACGGTATGTGAAAAAGTGTTTGCTCATATAACATTTGCGTAATCCCCCTGCTTCGCTTCGCCCTTTTCAAGGGGGAGTTTTGCCTTGCAGTTTTAATTATGGAACGATTACAAATTCCCTTAAAAAGGGGGCTAGGGGGATTCCTTCACAAAACTAAACAAAATTTCCTCCAATTACTTACCTTTGAAATCGATATACAAAATTATTATGAAAATAGAATTAAAACGATTGGATGATGCATTTCATTTTGAAGCAATAAGTGAAACAGGAAATGTAGCGCATATGGATGCAGGAGAAAACATTGGTGGACATAATAAAGGTGTGCGACCGATGCAAATGTTGTTGATGGGCTTAGGTGGTTGTAGTGCTATTGATATTGTTTTGATTTTAAAAAAACAGCGACAAGTGATTGAAGATTTTACTATTTCAATTGATGGAGAGCGTGAGCAAGGAAAAGAACCAGCATTGTGGGAGAACGTTCAAGTGCATTTTAAATTTAAGGGACAAATTGATAAAGAGAAAGCAGAAAGAGCAGTACAATTGTCGATGGAAAAATATTGTTCGGTTTCTAAAACATTGGAAATTGCCGGAGCGAAAATAACATATAAAGTAAGTGTGAACGAATAAAAACAAACATAGAAAAGAAAACCTCACCCTGCCCTCTCTTGGGAGGAGAGGAATTCGCTACAAAAGATATTTTTCATGAAAAAATTTGAAACAAACGCCATTCGTACACAGTCGGAAAGAACTGAAAACAGAGAACATTCTGTTCCATTATACTTAACATCGAGTTTTACATTTGAGGATGCAGAACAAATGCGTGCGATGTTTGCTGATGAATTGGAAGGGAATATTTATAGTCGATTTTCTAATCCGAATTCAACAGAGTTTGTAGAAAAAATGTGTCAGATGGAAGGCGCAGAGGCTGGTTATGCTACAGCCTCAGGGATGTCTGCTATTTTTGCAAGTTTTATGGCTTTGCTAAAAAGTGGAGACCATATTTTATCAGCGAGTTCTATTTTTGGATCAACACATACCGTGATTACAAAATTTTTACCGAAATGGGGAATTGAACACACGTATGCGGATATGAATAAACCTGAAGCGTGGGAAAAGTTGATTCAAAAAAACACAAAAATGATTTTTGTGGAAACGCCTTCTAATCCAGGCTTAGACATTATTGATTTGGAATGGTTGGGCAATTTTGCGAAGCGACACAATGTTATTTTGAATGTCGATAATTGTTTTGCCACTCCGTTTTTGCAACAACCAATAAAATACGGAGCGCATTTGGTAACACATTCTGCAACGAAATATCTTGATGGGCAAGGGCGTGTAGTTGGTGGAATTGTGGTAGGAAAAAAAGAATTGATAAAAGAGATTCATACATTTTGTAGAAGTACGGGTCCTGCTTTATCACCATTCAATGCATGGGTATTGTCAAAAAGTTTAGAAACATTGTCAATTCGTATGGAGCGTCATTGCCAGAATGCACACAAGTTGGCAGGTTTGTTGGAAAATCATCCAGATGTTTTACAAGTGCGTTATCCATTTTTGTTATCACATCCTCAATTCGAAATTGCAAAAAAACAAATGAGTTTAGGCGGTGGAATTGTTACGTTTGAAATAAAGGGTGGAATAGAAAGAGGAAGAAAATTTTTAAACGCATTACAAATGTGTTCGTTAACTGCAAATTTAGGAGACACAAGAACAATTGCAACTCATCCGGCATCAACAACACATGCAAAGCTCACAGAGGAAGAAAGAAAAGAAGTTGGAATAACTCCTGGGATGGTGCGAATTTCTGTTGGACTGGAAAACATTATAGATATAGTGCATGATGTTGAGCAGGCTTTGAAGGCTTCAAGGTAAATCCGAATTTATAATTAGCATTCTCTTAATCCCCCTGCCCTGCTTTTGCAAAGGGGGAATTTCTTGAGTTGCGATTTTCTTTGTAGTCACAAACTATAATTTGAGACCCATAAACAGCACATCATCGATTTGGTCGTACCCGCCTTTCCAATCATTGAAATATTTCTCAATGATCATTTCTTGTTTTGCAATTGGGAGCATTTGAATTTGTTCGAGTAATGATCTTACGCTTGCAATTTTTATTTTTTTACCTTCATCTCCACCAAATTGATCTGGGTAACCATCGGTGAATAAGTAAATTGTGTCTCCTTTAGAAAGTTGAATGTCTTTTGTTTCGTATTGTTGCGTTTCGGCACTGTCTTTTTTAAGAACAATTAACTCATTGTCTTTTGAAATAATTACCGGTCGTTTGGTAGAAGCAATTCTTACAAAATGTGTTTTTAAATTTATTTCACAAATTACTACATCCACCCCATCTTGTGTTTGATGGTGTTCGCTATCGGTTTGTTTTAGCAGGATTTTAATTTCTTCTTCTAATAATGCAAGCGCAAAAGCGGGAGAATCAATTCCTTTTCGTGAAACAATTTCTTTTAACAACGTGCTTCCTATCATGCTCATGAATGCTCCTGGAACACCATGACCTGTTGCATCCGCACAAACAACAATTAAGTAGTCTCCGTATCTGTGAAACCAATAAAAATCTCCACTTACAATGTCGCGTGGCTGAAAAAAGATAAATGATTCAGGAATAAATTTTCGCAAGGATTCTAATTCGGGAAGGATTGCATCTTGTATTCGTTTTGCATAGCGAATACTATCTGTTATGTCTTTGTTCTTTTTTTCAATTTCTTCTTTTTGAAAAATTACTTCTCTTGTTTTTTCATTTAATGCTTTTTGCAATTCCATTTCAAATTTTCTGTGATTGCGTTCTCTGATTTTTAAAACCAGATAGAAGCCGTAAATCACTATTGCAATGCACAAAACAATAAACCATGTGCGTTTCCAAATTGGAGCAGCAATTTTTATTTTAATGCTGAACGGTGATTGGTTGCTTACGCCATCATTGTTAAAAGCGCGTAACAAAAAAGTGTATTCGCCATCACTTAATTTTCCATATTGAGCAAAAGAATTGCTTGTTTTGTCCGACCATTCTAAGTCATACCCTTCCAGTTTATATTGAAATTGAATATGTGTACTCGACTTAAAAGTGATACCTACAAAATCAATTCTTAAACGATAATTGTCATAAGGAAGAATCGTATCAATTGTATAGTCAACTTCTTTTTCGTTTATTTTGAAGGAGGAAATATTTACAACAGGAGGAATAAGGTTTTTTAGATCTTTGTGTGGATCAAATTTTGCACTCCCAATGGTCGTTCCAAACCATGTATATCCTTCATAATCGGTAAACGAGGCTGTAAGATTACAATCTCCTAATATCCCTCCCTCTTTATCAAATATATCAATTTCATTTTTTTGAGTTTTGATTCTGCTTAATCCCTGTCGATGCCCAATCCAAATATTATTTGACCCGTCTTCAACAATGCTGTAACAGTAATTTGATTTTAATCCTTTTTCAACTTTAAACGTGGCAAGCACAGTGTCTTTTATTTTAAAAACGCCATTTCCTAATGTGGACACCCAAATATTTTTTAAATGATCTTCCAGTATCCCTGAAACGTTTATTAAATCAGCACCCTTAAATATCAAAATATTTTTTATTTCATCGGAAGAGTCGATATAAGATATATAATTGCTGTGTGTAGCAATCCAAAGTTTGTTATCGGCCCCCAACACAATTTGATTGATATTATTGTGAGTTAATCCGCTCTCGGTAGTATAGTGAGTTGTAATTTTTGCTTTGGGTTCGATTTTAAAAATTCCACCTTTTGTAGCAATCCAAATAACATTTTTATTTCCTGCAATGGAATTAATGGATTTACAAAGATGGTCGTCATTAAATGGAATTTTAGAGAAGCTTTTCTTTTCGATATTCATTATGTATGCACCATGGTTATTGGTGCCGATAATTAAACGGTTTGAATCGGATTGGAACAAAGCTGTTATTTTATCATCGACAAATCCATTTCTTGCATCAAAAAATATTCTTTCATTATCTAAAGTGAGATCAATTTTTAGTAGTCCATTTTCTACTCCAATCCATCTTGCCTTTTCAGAAATCAAAAGAGAAGTCACATTATTGTTAAGCTGTTTGTCACTGTAAGAATAGAAAGTAAAACAATTATCCTGTAATTGAACCAGCCCTGAACCATAAGTTCCTACCCAAATATTTCCTTCGTGATCAGCATAAATGCTTTTTGTGTATTTGTTTCCCAATCCATTTTCTTCAGAAAAATGTAAAAACTCGTCATATTTTAATGTGTTTGTAGAAAGTATAAGCTTTACTACGCCAGTTCCAAAAGTGGCAAGCCATAAATTTGAGAGTTTATCTTCATAAATGTCCTGAACATTTGAAAATTTTATAGGCAAATTATTTCCTGTTCGTGTCGCGTTGAAAACACTTTTGTTTGATAGAGATGTAGTGAGTAAAAACAATCCTTCGTCTTGTGTCCCAACCCAAAAACTTTCTGATTTATTTTTTTTAACCAGACATTCAATCTTTGTTTCAGGAATAGATTCGATTCGTTTTAAAAAAATTGGTTTTCGTTTGTCGCCAGTTAAATCATACAGCATTAATCCTTCTCCTGTCCCCACGAGCAATTGATTGTTTTTGGTCTGCGCAATTGAAAAAACAGTGAATTGATTGAACTCCATTTTAAACACATCTACTTCGAAATTTTTGCTGATTCTGAATATGCCATCGTTCTGTGTGCTGCACCAAACACCGCCTAGTTCATCTGCTATAATAGAGGTAACTGGACTTTTAGAAAATCCGCTGGTATTAATTACTTTAAATATTTTGCCATCATAAAATGTGACTCCACCCTGATTGTGACCAATCCACAGATTGCGAGCGTTATCTTTAAAGCTTGCGGTAACAAAATTTTCAGCGAATCCATCGCTTGAATAAAATGATTTGAAACTTATTCCATCAAACTTACATGCTCCATCACCTGTTCCTGCCCATAGATATCCTTTTTTATCTTGATTAATTGTATACACATATGGTTGAGAAATACCATTGTCGATTCCGTAGGTTTTTATTTGATAAGCTTGTGAATATGAAAAAGAAGAGAAGAGTAGCGCTCCTAAAAATCCTAAATATATTGCAACTGTTTTTTTCAAAAGCTTAAGAGTTTGATCTTAGTATGGAGTTGTTTTTTTCTTTTGCTTAAATTGTATCTTGCTGTTTTTTTGAGGGACGCCACCTATCGGAACAGTATATATCGGTAACAAATTCCCATCCTGATTCGTCACATAAAGCGTAACGTTGTTGTTTTTAATATGAACTTTTTTACTTTTTATAAATTGAACATCAAGTGTCGTCTTTTTTTCTTTTTCTACAATTAAATGTGTAGTGTGTTCCCAAGTGTTATCTCCTGACGCTTTGCTAAGTTCGCTTTTTTTCACCATCGACACAATATTAACATTGCCATCATTGTCAAAATCAAAATTCGACATTCGTACTGAATAAACATTCTGTTCTACATAAGGGTAAAGGTGAGCGATGTCTTTTTGGTCATCAGAAAGTCGGAAAGTAAATTCAAATGTAAAGGCATTTCCTCCTTCAATTGCTTTGTTTTCGGTTGGTGAGGAGCTTAAAAAATATTTGTAGAGATTGCCATCATCACCACTAATTCCCTCGGCAATAATTTTAAAAATATAGCCACCATATTCGGTTACAAGTTCTCCTTCGGAAGGGTTAAATGGACCAAATGTATACCACTCACCATCATACACATCGCTGCTTACAAATGTTTTTGAGGCAAGTAAATTACCGCTTTTGTATTTTCCACCGGGATCTTTCAGTCGAACATCTTTATTTGTAAAAGCTTCTTTCCCACCATAAACCGAAAATTTTGTTTTTGTGTTGTATTCTCCTTTTTTTTCATCGAATTCGGCACTTGTTTCAGCATCGAATACGCGAATGTAAATTGGGGTTACCTGAAACTTAGGAATAACAAAAAAATAAGTTTGAGAAAAATCATCATCGCCCCATGACTTGTCGCCATCTTTTCCAAATGTCACTAAAAAGGGGATGTTTTCCTCAACAGCAGGAACTTGCTGTGCAAACGAATAATTTGAAAAGAGTAGAAATCCGGAAATAATCCGCAAAAGGTTTCTCATACAACGTAAAGATATTCAAGTTTTTCTGACCATTCACTATAATTTGGATAAGTCACAAATAACATACGACAAAAGAAGTACATACGAGCATAAGCAATACTATTTGTGCGTACTATTCTTATTTCAAGGCATTGATTTTTTCCAGAAGCGCTTCTGTTTCTTTATAATCCGCGCCTGTTTCTTTCGCTTTTTCAATTGCTTTTTTTGCCATTGATTGTGCTTCTGGTTTGTTTCCCAGCTTAAACAAAACGGCAGCGTAAGTATCGTAAAATGCCCAGTCGGGATATAGTTCTATTGCTTTTTTCGCCCAGACAGCTGCATTTTCAAGCATTTTTTTATCGTCTACGTTTTCATAGAAAGTCCAGGCATAGCTATTCAATTCTCCAGGATTTTGAACATCGCATTTTGAAATATAATCGGAAACGGCAACTGCGTATTTTGACCAGTTCAATGCATTTTGTTGAAATGTGATTTCTGATTGCAGTAAAATCTTTTCAGCTTCTTTGGTTTTTGATTTTTGAAGCTTCGATTTTATAAGCTCATATTCAGACATGTTTTTGCTTTGTAATGCAGTCCATAAGCCATTTCCATACACCTGATTTAATTTACTTTCCACCGAATCCGCAGGAAATAATTTTGAGAATGTTTCTTTTTTCGATTCAAAAGATTGAAATGCTTTTGAGTTATAATCATTAATATATTGGTAAATAATTCCCCAGTTTCCTCTAGTAGTCAATTCGCTTTCTTTTATAGAAGCAAAATAAGTATTTAGTTCTGGATCAAAATTTTGGCATGCTTTATCAAGCATAGAGAAATAAGAGGTAGCTAATTCAGGAGATGGTTTTGATGCGTTAAACATTTTTGTTAAAGTAGCCATTTGTTTATTTGGAGAGAGGGCATCTTCGCCATCTGACACGAACGACTTAACCGGTCCGGCACCACATACTCTATGCATTTGTGCTCCATCACTATTTAAATACAATACAGTTGGGTAAGCTTGAATGCCGTATTTTTTTGCGATCTCAATTCCTTCTCCCTTTTCCATATCAATTTTTGCATTCACAAAATTTTTATTGTAAAAATCAGCAGCTGTATCATTTGTAAAAACATTTTTCGCCATCCACTTGCATGGTCCACACCAAGTGGTATAGCAATCGATGAAAATCATTTTGTTTTCTTTTTTTGCTTTTGCTAATAGTTCAGCAAATGTGCCTTGTTCAAATTCTATGCTGCGATTTTGCGCAAAAGATAAGCTTGTAACAAATGCTACAAAAAATAAGGTTGAGAAATATTTTTTCATGAGAGTGTAGATTTTATTTTCAAATTTGTTCCCCTGAACGTTGCCGAAGGGCTTGTAAAGATACTACTTACTTAATTCTAAATCCACAGAAAAATTTTGCGAATTTTTGCCTTTGATGTTTTTATAATAATCCATTATCAATTTCATGTCGGCTTTAAAATCGCCACAGGGATAAATGATTTTGTCAACGCCACAGGTTTTCGTTTCATAATTGATAAAAGCCAATGCAATGGGAACATTTGCTTTGAGGGCGACATAATAAAATCCTGTTTTCCATTTTTGTACCGGTGAACGAGTTCCTTCAGGAGTAATTACTAAACGAAGTTCATTGTGATGTTCAAATAAATCGGCAATAGCATCTACTGAACTTTTCTTTTCGTCAATTGATTTTTTTTTATTTCTATCGATAGGCAAAGCACCCAATGAGAACATTAATTTTTTTAAAGGAAAACGAATCCATTCTTTTTTGATAATAAAACGCTGATTCAATTTCATTACGCTTACAGCGCCCATTCCGAAAACGAAGTCCCAGTTGCTAGTATGAGGGGCAACTACGATGACACATTTTTTTATGTCGTTGGAAAGAAAGTGAGAAACGTTCCAACCGAAGAGTTTGAAAATTAGTTTGAACATGTTTGATTTGTTAAAGCGAAGATAAGATTTTGCTAGCAGATTTCTCAAATTTTCGCAGAGGGAACAAGCCTTTATCTGTTTAAATCTGCTTAATCAGCGAGACTGAATACCAAAAATTTAACGTATCTTCGTATAAACAAATAAGAAAGAATTTTGAAGTTTAAAGATTTTAATTTTGAGGAACAGCTACAAGAAGGGCTTGATTCAATGGGATTTGAAAGCCCTACACCCATTCAAGAACAAGCTATTCCCATTATATTGGCAGGCAAAGACTTAATTGGCTGTGCACAAACTGGCACAGGAAAAACAGCCGCATTCGTACTTCCTATTCTAGATAAAATTTCTAAAAATCCCACCGATAAAACAGATACTTTAATTATTGTCCCTACAAGAGAGTTGGCTTTGCAGATTGATCAGGCATTGCAGGGATTCTCTTATTTTACATCCGTTAGTTCCTTAGCTATTTATGGTGGAAGTGATGGAAGTGTTTTCGAAAAAGAAAGACGTGCATTAACCGAAGGAGCAAACGTGATTATTGCTACTCCTGGTCGATTGATGGCTCATTTAAACATGGGTTATGTTAAGCTAGATAGTTTAAAACATTTGATTTTAGATGAAGCAGACCGAATGCTGGACATGGGTTTTGTAGATGATATTTTAAAGATTACGACTTATTTACCAAAAGAACGCCAGACATTGATGTTTTCGGCAACGATGGCGCCTAAAATTCGAACATT
Source organism: uncultured Chitinophaga sp. (assembly GCA_964456225.1). Lineage (GTDB taxonomy): Bacteria > Bacteroidota > Bacteroidia > 2-12-FULL-35-15 > 2-12-FULL-35-15 > 2-12-FULL-35-15. The sequence goes on from CAYWAV010000034.1 coordinate 24,371, forward strand.
GGCAACCAAACTTTTAAAAACCCCAGAACAAATCAGCATTTCACTTGCCAAACCTGCAGAAGGTGTTGTTCAAGGCGCTTATTTAGTATATGATGCTCAGAAAAACAATCTAATTAAATCATTACTTGAAGGAAAAGACTTGAGCAGTGTTATCATTTTTGTTTCTACTAAAATAAAAGTAAAAGAGCTGGAACGAGATTTAATAAAAGCAGGATTAAAAGCAAAAGCAATACATTCGGATTTAGAGCAACCGGAGCGTGAAGAAGTATTGAGAAATTTCAGAAGTAAAAAATTGCAAATATTGGTTGCCACTGATATTCTTTCTCGTGGAATTGACATTGAAGACATTGGCTTGGTAATCAATTATGATGTTCCTGGCGAACCTGCAGATTACATTCATCGTATTGGACGTACTGCTAGAGCTGCATCTACAGGAGTTGCACTTACTTTTATAAATGAATACGACCAGCAAAAATTTCAGCAGATTGAAGTCTTGATAGCAGCGGAAGTAAATAAGATTCCATTGCCGGACGGTTTTGCGGCAGGACCTGTATATGCTCCAGATGTAAAAATTAAAAGACCTTTTTCAGGTAAAAAGAAACCAAATTTTAATAAAGACAGAAGACCTGCCAGGAAGTAATTCCTTTTTTCCTCCATCGATTACTAAAAGTACTAGTGTTTATAATTGACAATTCAGCATTTGTTTTGTTACTTAGATACACATTAATCCATAAAACCTAAATCCAATGAAAAAAATCTACATTCTAATGATTGCTTTTTTGCTGAGTTTCTCAGTAAGTAAAGCACAAACAACCCTTTCAACAGCGGTTGATTTTACAGTTACAGATTTGGATGGAAATTCTCACAATTTATTTTCCATTTTAGCTGCAGGAAAGTACGTATGCTTGGATTTCTTCTTCACAACATGCGGGCCTTGCCAAGCAACATGCCCATATTTCAAAGAAACGTTTACCAATTATGGATGTAATACGCAAGATGTGTACTTTATGTCAGTTGATCAGGGAAATACAAATGCACAATGTGCAGCCTATGAAACAACATATTTAGGAGGCCCTCCGGGCTATCCAACAATTAGTGGAAATGATGGCGGTGGAAATGCTGTAGTAAGTGCGTATGGTATTTCAGCATTCCCAACATATATTTTAATTGCACCGAGTCATGCCATTGTAGAACAAGATATGTGGCCAATAAGCAGTGCAGCAAATTTCGATACTTACTTTGCATCAAATTCTTTAACTTTCAAAGCTTGTTTGTCAGGAATTACTGAAGAAAATTTAGCGAACAGCATTTCTGTTTTTCCAAACCCTGCGGTTGATAATTTAATCATTGAAACATCGAATAACGAACAAGTAACCGCTGTTAAAGTATATGATGTTCTAGGAAAATTGTTGATTAACAATAGCGTTAATGAAACAGCAAGATTAGAATTAAATGTTTCTGTTTTAGAAAAGGGAATTTATTATATGGAAATTACAACTGCTACAGGGGTAGCTGTAAAGAAGTTTAATAAACAGTAATACCTAAGTCCTAACCTCTTACTTAATTAGATAAAGGGAATAAAAAACCCCTCCAGATTGTAAACAGCTGGAGGGATTTTTTTATTTTACTTTTGTTAACTTCGGATACATTTTTTCTTTCAACGCTTTCACTCCTTCATCAACAATGTATTCATCGTATGTCATACGCTTATCAATAATTCCGTTTGGAGTAAGTTCTATGATACGATTTGCAACTGTTTGCATAAACTCATGATCATGAGAAGTAAACAAAGCCACATGTTTCCAGTCTTTCAAGGCATTGTTAAAAGCTGTGATGGATTCTAAGTCCAGGTGATTGGTTGGTTCGTCTAAAATCAAACAATTTGCATTGGTCAACATCATCCTCGAAACCATGCAACGCACTTTTTCTCCTCCGGAAAGCACATTTGATTTTTTTAAAGATTCTTCCCCTGTAAATAACATCTTCCCTAAAAATCCACGCACATACGTTTCATCTTTGTCTTTTGAAAATTGACGTAACCAATCAACTAAATTATGATCTTCAGTAAAATACTTTGCATTTTCGTTTGGTAAATAGGATTTGGTGATGGTACTTCCCCAAACGCAATCGCCTGTTGTAGCTTGATCTTCATCCGCCAGTATTTCGAAGAAGGCTGTGATAGCAATATGTTCTTTGGAAAGAATCGCAATTTTATCTCCTTTGGTAACAGTAAATGTTATGTTTTTAAAATAGGGTGTTCCTTCTGGAGAAACTTTTGAAAGGTTTTCTACATTCAAAATTTGATCACCGCAATCACGTTCCGCTTTAAAAATAATTCCTGGATATTTTCTAGTGGATGGTTTAATTTCATCAATCACCAATTTCTCCAATAATTTTTTACGGCTTGTTGCTTGTCGTGATTTAGAAGCATTGGCACTGAATCGTTCAACGAAATCCTGCAACTCTTTGCGTTTATCTTCTGTCTTTTTATTTAAGTCAGAACGTTGGCGCAACGCCAATTGGCTGGATTCATACCAAAAGCTGTAGTTCCCGGTATACAAAGAAATTTTATTGAAATCGATATCTGCAATATGTGTACAAACGGCATCTAAAAAGTGACGATCGTGAGAAACAACAATCACAATGTTTTCGAAATTGGCAAGAAAATTTTCTAACCAAGCTATTGTATCAACATCTAAATCGTTGGTAGGCTCATCCAATAATAAAACATCTGGGTTTCCTAAAATCGCTTGTGCAAGCAATACACGCACTTTTTCTTTTCCATTTAGTTCGCTCATTAATTTGAAGTGATATTCTTCTTTCACTCCCAACTCACTTAATAAGTTTCCAGCATCACTTTCGTAATTCCAACCATCCATTTCAGCAAATACATTTTCTAACTCCGCAGCTTTAATTCCATCAGCATCCGAAAAATCAGATTTAGCATAAATTGCATCTTTTTGTTGCATTACATCCCACAACTTTTTATTTCCCATCATTACTGTTTGCAAAACCGGAAAAGCATCAAAAGCAAAGTGATTTTGGCTAAGTACACTTAAACGTTCTCCAGGAGTAATGGAAACAGTACCCGTTGTTGGGTCGATTTCTCCTGAAAGAATCTTCATAAAGGTTGATTTTCCAGCACCATTGGCACCAATAACGCCATAACAATTGCCTGGATTGAATTTAATACTTGCTTCGTCAAACAACACGCGTTTGCCGTATCGTAAGGATAGATTTGAAACTGAAATCATTCGTTTTATTTTTGGGCTACAAAAGTACACATTTTTTCAGCAAAAAAGGTTGATTATTTGCTGAATTTTCGTTTATTTAGTGCTGTTTTAAGACATTGTTTGTGAATCGGAGACCAATTAAAATAATTTTCCCTGTTTTTCTTTTGTTATGCCTTTGCTTTTCAGCAATAGCCCAGCAATTGAATATTAAAAATTTTTCGATTGAGGACGGCTTGCCTCAATCACAAATCCTCAATTCTTTTCAAGATCACACAGGAGCTATTTGGTTTTGCACCAATGGCGGTGGAATTAGTCGCTTTGATGGTCTAAGATTTACAAATTTTAGCACAAAAGATGGTTTGAAAAGTAATCGAATCAACGCGGCTTTAGAAGATAAAAATCATATAATATGGATTGGATCAGCAAAAGGGGTTTCACGTTATCAAAACAAACAATTGGGTGCTGTAAACGATACCCTGATTAACAACAAAAATATTCAGGGCATTCACCAACATACAAATGGAGACATTTGGTTTGGAACTTCTTCAGGGATTGTTATTTATGATGGAAAGAAATTCAGCTCGTTTGTAAAAAATTCAGAAATAGGAAATTTTCAGATAGGAACTTTAAAACAAGATAAGCTAGGCAATGTTTGGATAGGCACCATCTTTAATGGAACATACATGTTCGATGGAACAAAATTAATTCATTTCGACAAGAAAAACGGGTTGATGGATATGAGAATAAGAGACATTCTTATTAATGGCGACAAAGTATTAATAGCAACCTTTCATGGCATTAATATTTATGATCCTTCAAAAGCATATACCGGAGAGCAAAAGCTTGATACACTAAAAGTAAACGGAATACCATACGTTGATGGTGCATTTCGTCTTTTCAAAGATGCTAATGATGCCATTTGGGTAGGCAATGACAAGGGAGTTGACCGAATTAGTAATAATAAAATAAGAAAGTTTACTCCTGCAAACGGACTTTGTAACAATCGAATTTATAGCATTGTTCAGGATCGTGAAGGAAATATGTGGTTTGGTTCATTTAGCGGAGGAGTAAGTAAGTACAGGAATGATTTGTTTATAAACATTAACGAAAAACAGGGTCTTGCAAACAATACAGTGATGTCGTTTTTGAAAGATTCGAAGGATAATATGTGGATAGGCACCTGGGGTGGTGGCGTTTCAAAAATGGATTTTAACACTTTTCGTACAACTGGAGAAATAATTATTGAAAATTATGGTTCTAAAAAAGGTGAGTCGGGTGTAAATAACACTTGGAGTATGTGTGAGGATAAAAAGGGAAATATATGGTTTGGAACTTCGGGTTCGGGCATAACAGTGTACGATGGAAAATCATTCAAGCAATATCATTTAAAAGATGGATTGCACGGAATAAGGATTTTATCAATGGTTTGTGATAAAAAAGGAAATGTGTGGATAGCGCATGAAAATGGCTTGGACAAATTTGATGGAAAATCATTTGTTTATTACAGTAGTAATCAAGGATTTTCTTCTCAAGGCGTAAATGCAATTTATGAAGATAATCTTGGAACCTTGTGGTTTGGCTCAATTGATAAAATAATTAAGTTTGATGGAAAGTCATTCACAACCATTTTGCGTCCCGAAGGTTTTCCGAAAATTAAAAACATTACTCGTGATATATACGGATACACCTGGTTTAGCACAGATGCTGGTGTTTGTGTTTATAACGGAAAAACGTTTCGCACCATTACAGAAAACGATGGATTAAGTTCCAACACTGTTTATTACGTTCGTCCGGATGGAGAAGGAAATTTGTGGCTGGGAACCAACAATGGAATTGACAAACTCGACTTAAATCAGTTTGTCAATCAAAAAGAAGTAGTTTTAAAACACTATGGAAAGGAAGAAGGATTTATTGGTTTGGAGTGTAATCAAAATGCTTTTTATAAAGACATTGATGGCAAACTTTGGATAGGAACCATCGGTGGTGTAACCATTTATGATCCCAAATTAGAAAAGAGAAATACTGTTGAGCCGCAAACAGAAATCAATGACATTCGATTATTTTTAGAAAATTTCGATTACAAAAAATATGCAGATAGTTTGGTAAATGGCTTGCCGAAAAATTTAAAATTACCTTATGATAAAAACCACATTACGTTTGATTTTATTAGTATTTCACATACCATTCCTTCTAAAGTAAATTACCAATATATATTAGAGGGATTTGACGAAGACTGGCTTCCCAAAGGAAAACTAACGAGCACTACCTATTCAAATCTTCCATCAGGAAAGTATACATTTTTTCTTAAAGCATCCAATGATGACGGTTTGTGGAATTCTACTCCAGTGTCTTTTTCCTTCGAAATCGTTCCTCCATTTTGGAAGCGGGCTTGGTTTTTTATTTTGGTAACATTACTAAGTGTTGGAAGTGTTTTTATAACAATCAAAGTGCGAACAAGAAGTTTGAGGCAATCACAAAAACTCTTGGAAGAACAGGTTACAATCAGAACAAGTGAATTGTTGGAAGAAAAAGAAAAATTGCAAATTGCCTATTCTGAAATCGATGGAAAAAATAAAGACATCACGGATAGTATTCATTATGCGAAAAGAATTCAGAACGCAATTCTTCCAGCAGAAAGCACTATAAAACAATGTTTAAATGAGTCGTTTGTTTTGTATCAGCCCAAAGCAATTGTAAGTGGAGATTTTTATTGGCTGGAAAAGTGGGGGAACGAAACATTAATTGCAGCAGTAGATTGTACCGGACATGGTGTTCCTGGAGCATTCATGAGCATTGTTTGTCATAATATTTTAACACAGACTGTAAATGTATTGGGACTCACAAAACCTTCTTTGATTTTAAATGAAACGAATTCACAACTTTCAAAAAAATTAAATCAAGATCCCGAGGAAGCAACAGTTCGTGATGGAATGGACATTGCTTTGATTTCTATTAATTATTCAAAATTAAAAATCGAATTTGCCGGTGCCAATAATCCTATGTGGATCATCAGAAATAATGAAATTATTCAGGTGAATGGAGACAAGTTTCCAATAGGTGCATTTGTTGGAGAAGAGCTGCAGCAATTTACCAATCATGAATATGAATTAGTGAAAGGAGATTGCATCTACATTTTTACTGATGGTTTCGCAGATCAATTTGGCGGTCCGAAAGGAAAAAAATTTAAGTACAAACAATTTGAAACATTGCTTTTGAAGGAACATAAAAGACCAATGGAAGAGCAAGAAAAAATCTTGGGAAAAATAATTAATGATTGGATGGGAGATTTAGAACAAATTGATGATATTTTGGTGATAGGAATAAGAATATAAATGAAAAATAACAGACGACAATTTATTTCAACTGCTGCATTGGCATCACTTTCTATTCCGCTTTTAGGCATGAAAGAAAATGTTTTGCAAGATGATAAATTAAGTTTGGCTTTAATCAAACCTCCAGCATTAAAAGTAGGCGACACAATCGCAATCAGTTCACCGGCAGGAGCAGTTTGGGATGACGCACAAGTGGAGAAGTTTGTTTCTGTTTTACAAAATTCCGGCTTCCAAGTAAAGCGCGGACAAACACTCAAAGAAAAATTTGGATATTTTGCAGGGACAGATGAGATGCGCGCAAAAGAAATTAACGACTTTTTTGCTGATAAATATGTGAATGCTATTTTTTGCATGAAAGGTGGATGGGGTTGTGCTAGAATACTAGATAAATTAAATTATGATGTGATTAAAAAAAACCCAAAAGTGATTATGGGGTTTAGTGATATCACCTCCTTGCTGATTGCAATAAATGCAAAAACAGGATTGGCAACTTATCATGGTCCAGTTGGCAATAGTGGCTGGAATGATTTTACAATCAGATATGTTAAAGGAGTTTTGGTGGATAAAGAAATTGTTTCTTATGGCTACCCCAATGAAGATACCGATAAACCTTATACGATTACAGAAGGGAAAGCTCAAGGAGTTTTGGTTGGCGGAAATCTAACGGTACTAGCAAGTATGATTGGGTCAGAATATTTACCCGAGTGGAAAAACAAAATTCTTTTTTTAGAAGAAACAGGAGAAGAACCTTATCGTATCGACAGAATGTTGACACAATTAAAATTAGCAGGTGTGTTAAATAATATTAGCGGTTTTGTTTTTGGTAAATGTATAAAGTGTGAAGCAGAAGAGCCCGAAAGAGCATTTACACTAAAACAGGTTTTGGAACAACAGATTAAACCGTTAGGCATACCGGCTTTTTACGGAGCAATGATTGGACATATTGTAAATAAGTATACTATCCCTGTTGGAATAAGTGCTGAAATAGATGCCACTACAGGAAAAATAAAACTTTTAGAGGCAGCAGTTATTTAAAGTAATTTAGCACCTGAGTTTGTAAGAAGTTATAATATTGAATGATTAAATTTATCCGTGAAACATAAAGCAGTTATATTTTTTATTTTCCTTTTTGCACCTAGTTTAAATGTGAAAGCGGAGGGCTATGTAGATAGCTTAAAAACGCTTATAAGTCAAACAAGCGATCCCATCAAACAATATGCTTACTACTATGGAATTGTTAGAAAGCTCTCTTCGGAAAGATCGGAAGAAACAGGTGATTATTATCAGAAAGCAAAATCTTTAAGCGATAAAATAAACACTCCTGTAATAAAAATAAAATTAGAGTTTTTGAATGCTATTGTTGCAGCAGATGCGGAGAACTATCTGGAAGCAAAAGAACTATTTAAAAATGTAATTCCTAAGCTTGAGCAAAATAAAATGCAAAGTGAGTTGGCCAATGCTTATGGTTATATGGGTGAAATTACAATGGCTACAAGCGATTATATCGGAGCAATAGAGGAATTTGAAAAGTCGCTTGTAATCGCAAAAGAATTAAATGACATGGGACAGGTTGCAGAATGCTACATGTATATGGGACGTTGTTTTCAGGGGATGGGAAATATTCCTAAAGCATTGGAATGTTATCAAAAAGCATTGGGTCCTGCAGAACAATTAAAAAGAAATAGATTAACTACACAAATAAATTTATTTATTGGAGCACTTTATTCTGAAGGAGTGAATGCCGAATTAGGGCTGAAATATTTGACTAAAGCTGCAGAAATTGCTGTGCAGTTGAAAGACACAAGTATGATTATCAATTCGTATACCTATATAGCTAATCAACATTATTATCGGAAGGAGTATGAGAAGGCTTTGGAAAAATATCAGCAAATACTTTCGTTTAATCCTAAACATGGAAGCAAAAATACTTACGCAGGAGTGCTGGGAAATATGGGGAATGTTTATGCAGACATGGGACAAATTGAGAAGGGAATGGACTTGCAATTTCAGGCATTAAAAATATTCGAAGAGATTGGGGATAAACAAGGCGCCACAATTTGTTACAGTGCTATCGGAATTGATTATTTGAACCTGAAACAATATGATAAAGCATTGGAATATTTTAATATATCATTACCAATGGCTCAGGAAATGCAATCGTTAGAAGATTTGATTGAGATTCATTTTAATCTTTCACGCTTGTACGAAGAGGCAAAAGATTATGAAAAAGCATACAACAATTTTAAATTGTATAAAAAATTCAACGACTCTGTATATAATGGGAATAACGCTCAAAAAATAACAGAGATGGAGTTGAATTATCAATTCGAAAGCAAAGAAAAGGAATCAAAACTATTACAGGAATTAACAAACGAACGCTTTAAAAGAACTGTATTCGCAGCAGTTTCAGTAGGTTTGATTTTGTTAATTATTGTTTTCCTTATTGGAAGAGCAAACCGTCAAAGAAAGAGAGCAAACGAGCAATTGACAATTTCTAATAATGCTATTCGTATTCAAAAAGAAGAATTAGAAACACATAAAAAAGAAATTACGGATAGTATCAATTATGCAAAACGAATTCAGGAATCTATTTTGCCACCTGAATCGTATTGGAAAGATTGTTTGCCTGATAGTTTTATTTTTTATCGTCCGAAAGACATTGTAAGCGGAGATTTTTATTGGATTGAACAAAAGGGAGATACTGTTTGTTTTGCAGCTGTAGATTGCACAGGACATGGTGTTCCGGGGGCCTTGATGAGTGTTGTAGGGTTTAATTTATTGACACAGGCAGTAAATGAAATGAACTTAACCGTTCCTTCCGAAATATTAAAACATTTAGATCATGGAGTTACAAAAACATTGCGACAATCAGAAGATGGAAAAGGAGTGAAAGACGGAATGGATTTATCTTTGTGTTCACTTAATTTAAAAACAAATGAACTGCAATATGCAGGAGCATACAACTCTTTGTATTATGTAAACAATGGAGTTTTTAAAGAAATTAAATCGGATAAATTTCCAATTGGAGTTAATATCGATGGAAAGGTTGATAACTATACGAACCATAGCATTCAGTTAAAAGAAGGAGATTGTGTTTATCTTTTTAGTGATGGCTATGCAGATCAATTTGGCGGAGTAAAGGGAAAAAAATTCAAATACAATCAGCTAAAAGAATTACTTCATAAAAATTATTTACTTCCTTTAGAAGAACAAAAAGAACAACTTGCCAAGGCATTCGATACCTGGAAAGGCGGTTTAGAGCAGGTGGATGATGTTGTGATTATTGGTGTGCGCATCTGATGTTTTTTAAATGCTTGTTTTAACACAAGTAGTTTTATCAATAAACTTTTTTAATCCCCCTAAACCTTTTTAAGAGGGAATTAGATTCTGCAAATTAATTTTTAAGAACCAAATATGAACGAGATCCTTGAAGACACAAGAGATATGGCTCGGATTTGGGACTTATACGGTCATCTAACAAAATAAGGGGCGGCTGTCGCTAGAAATTGTTAGCAGAGACCCCTTTTTCACCTATATAGTCATCGAAAGACATCTCACCAATTTGAGGGGCAATTGTATCATGTTGCATAACTTCAATGAAGAAACTAAATTTGTCGAAAGTGTTTTTACTGACTATTTTTATTAATGGTAACAATAACCTAAATAGTCCAATAGGGATATTCCTAATTTTTTTGGTCTTATCAATTTTGTTTTGCACAATTTCATTTAATTCTTTTCGCGTATAAATTGTTTTTCCTCCAGCTTCTATTATGCAATTTGGTTTATTAATACTATCAACTGCTATTTTTGCTAAATCACCTTCGTAAATAGGATTTGTTTTTTTATCACCTAAACCAATATTTATAAGTTGACCTTTTTTTGCCATTTCAAGCATATCTAAAAATGCACTAAAGATTGCGGGAGGTTTAATAATGGAATAATTAATATTTGAAGATATAAGTTTTTGAGAAAATTCATGGTGTGCTTTAAAATATTCTAAGTGCAAATATTTTTCAGCATGAAATGCCGAAATGTAAATGAATTTTTTAACAGAGCTTTTAACAGCTTCATTTAATATGTTCATATTAGATATGTAATCGATATCATGAAATGATGGTTTACTTTTATCATTGGGGGACACGCTCTTACCAATAGCTGAGATTACTATATCATACCCAACACAAATATTTAATAAATCTGAAGGCTTAGTAACATCTGCTACAATAATATTTTCGGTTAATAAAACCAAATCTTGTCGCTTAGTGTTATTTCTTATAACAGCTGTTGTAATGAAGCCTCTTTGTTTTAATTCTTTAGCTATTGCCATTCCTGCGTTTCCTGTTGCGCCAAATAGTAGAATTTTCATATTTTTTTAAAGACAAAATTAAGTAACACATGAGAAAGAAAAGTTGCCACAAGACAATTAATAACTTATCGTATTTTTTTTCTTATTCGGCTCAATGAGGTTGGTGTTACTCCGATAAAAGAGGCAAGATATTTCTGAGGAATTTGTTGCATTAATTCTTGATTTTTTAATAAATCTAGATACCTTTTTTCGGCTGTATCATTTTGTAACGAGGAAAACCTTGGGATTACTAACACTAGTGCTGCTTCCCAGAGCTTTCTCATAAACTCTTGAGTTTTAGGTTGAGTAATATAAAGGCGTTCTAAATCGTTTTTAGAAATGCTAGAAATTTCTGAGTCTTCGATTGCTTCTAGGTAACAGATTGACGGGGATTGACTAATGAAACTTTGAACTTCCATAGCAATAGAGCCACTAAAAGAAAACCATGCAGATACTTCAATAGTATCTGATAAATAAAACATCCTTATACAGCCCTTTTTCACGAAAATAAATTCTTTACAGATGTCTCCAGCTTTAAGAAGGTATTTTCCTTTTTTTATTGTCTTTGGTGTAAAGCAAGAGGTAATATTCAAAAGTTCTTTGTCAGTAAGGTTAACAAAGGATTCAATAAAATTATCTAATTCCAAAGACATGATTTATGGTGTCATTATTTTTTGCTGTTACTTTGTTGCAGGACTGATTTTTTCATTCTTCGTGAGCTGTTTTAGCTCGCCAATCTGTATGATAAATTTAATTAAATGTACAATTTAATTAAATGGCTTTCCAGACTCGAACATTAACTACTTGAAAATAAACTGTTTTGTATTTTGCCGCTACTTTATCGAACCAAAAACCCCTGATAAATAAGAATTATCAGGGGTTTAGTCATTTCTGTACCCCCTTTCAGACCAAATATGAACGACATCCTTGAAGATACAAGGGATATTGCTCGGATTTGGGATTTGTACGGGCACCTATTGGAAAAACTGGAACAGGACTAAA
>CAYWAV010000035.1:0-35434 GCA_964456225.1 uncultured Chitinophaga sp.
GAACAGGATAGGTAACTAATTTCCCAGTTTCTTTATCGTTTTTCTGACGCCAAATTTTTAACGTTAAATTCATGTTTCCAGTACTCATATTTTATTTGAGTTTTATTAATTATTCTTTCAGCGCCAACTCCCTCTCCTTTGGAGAGGGCTCGGGTGAAGTTTATTTGTATGAACGAGCTGCAATCTTAATCGCTTCAAATTTCAATTCTTCTTTGTGCAATTCGTAAGTATGATTGCCTTTATTTTCCCATGCGGAAACGTATGCAAATTCATCATCTTTACGCAATGCTTCACCTTCTTCAGTTTGTGATTCTTCACGGAAGTGACCACCACAAGATTCTGAACGGCTCAATGCATCCATACACATCAATTCTCCTAGCTCAATAAAATCAGCAACTCTGCCGGCTTTTTCTAATTCGGGATTAAAATCATTTGCTAATCCCGGAACACGAACATCTTTCCAAAACTCTTCGCGCAAAGTGCGAATTTCTGCAATCGCTTCTTTTAATCCTTTTTCGCTACGAGCCATTCCACATTTGTCCCACATAATTTTTCCTAAACGTTTGTGGAAATGGTCAACCGATTTTGTTCCTTTGATTGCAAATAATTTATCGATGATTGCTTGAGCATCTTTTTCTGCCGTTACAAAAGCTTCGTGATCTGTTGAAATAGCTTTTGTAGCAATTTCTTTTGATAAGTAGGCACCAATTGTATAAGGAATTACAAAATATCCATCCGCTAAACCTTGCATCAATGCAGATGCTCCAAGACGATTTGCACCGTGGTCAGAAAAATTTGCTTCACCCAACGCATACAATCCGGGAACGGTTGTCATTAAGTTATAATCCACCCAAAGTCCGCCCATTGTATAATGTACAGCAGGATAAATTCGCATTGGTAATTCATATGGATTTTCTCCAGTAATTTGTTCGTACATCTCAAACAAGTTTCCGTATTTTTCTTCTACTACAAGTTTACCGAAGGTTTTTAATTGTTCAGCAGTTGGATTTGTAATTCCTGATGTAACAGCTTTGGTATGACCATACCGAGCAATTGCAGCTTTGAAATCTAAATACACAGCCATTTTAGAATTACCTACTCCGAAACCAGCATCACAACGCTCTTTGGCAGCACGTGAAGCAACATCACGCGGAACTAAATTTCCGAATGCAGGATATCTGCGCTCTAAATAATAATCTCTTTCTTCTTCAGGAATTTCATTGGCTTTACGAGTATCACCTTCTTTTTTAGGAACCCAAATTCTTCCATCGTTACGAAGTGATTCACTCATCAAAGTTAATTTAGATTGATGATCTCCGGAAACAGGAATACAGGTTGGGTGAATTTGTGTGAAGCAAGGATTTCCAAAAAATGCCCCTTTTTTATTTGCTTTCCATGCCGCAGTAACATTGCTTCCCATAGCATTGGTTGAAAGATAAAATACGTTTCCGTAACCACCGGTACACAATAAAACTGCGTGACCGAAATGACGTTCTAGTTTTCCGGAAATTAAATCGCGGGCAATAATTCCTCTGCATTTTCCTTCAATGTTTACTACTTCCAACATTTCATGGCGAGTATACATTTCAACTGTTCCTAATCCAACTTGTCGCTGTAATCCGCTATATGCTCCTAATAATAATTGTTGACCTGTTTGTCCTGCTGCATAAAATGTACGTTGAACTTGTGTACCACCGAATGAACGGTTGCTCAACATTCCACCATATTCACGCGCTAAAGGAACTCCCATTGCAACACACTGATCAATAATATTTGCACTTACTGATGCCAAACGATAAACGTTTGCTTCACGTGCACGATAATCTCCTCCTTTAATGGTATCATAAAATAAACGGTAGGTGCTATCTCCATCGTTCTGATAATTTTTTGCTGCATTTATTCCACCTTGAGCAGCAATAGAGTGCGCTCTACGTGCAGAATCTTGAAAACAAAATACTTTTACTTTGTATCCCATCTCTGCTAAAGAAGATGCAGCAGATGCTCCAGCTAATCCAGAACCAACAACTATTACTTCTAAACTTCTTTTGTTTGCAGGGTTTACAAGAGCTACGGAAGATTTATATTTTTCCCACTTTTGTTCTAATGGCCCTTCAGGAATTTTACTATCTAATTTTGACATATCTTGAAATTCTAATTTCGATTATATAACGATGACTTATTTAATGCAACCAAAAAACACAGTTAATGGCATTGCTGCAAAAACAATAGTGATGATGATTGAAAACCACAAACCAGCCATTTTAATTAATGGAGTATACTTCGGATGATTTAAACCTAACGTTTGAAAAGACGATTGGAAACCATGCGCTAAATGATACCCCAAAGAAATAACACCCAATAAATAAACCAATACATTCAATGGATTGTGAAAAACTTCAATAATTTCTAAATAAGTATTGTGTTCTTGAATGGTTCCACCAAATTGTGCCGCTTTTGTACCAACCCAAAAATGTGACAAGTGGATGATTAAAAACATCAACAATAAAGAACCTAAAATTCCCATGGAGCGAGAATACCATTTGCTGTTTGCTTTTCCATCATTTACAGCATATTTTACCGGACGAGCTTTTTGATTTTTAAGTGTTAAAATTAAAGCTTGAACGATGTGTAAAATGATTCCAATGAACAACACAATTTCCATAATGCGGATAATTGGGTTGGTTGCCATAAAAAGTGCACCTTGATTAAATAATTCGCCACCATCCATTGCGAAAATGAAAGAGTTAAGTGTTGCATGAACTACAAGGAATGATATTAGAAACAGACCTGTTAAGCCCATTAGTAATTTTTTTCCGAGTGATGATTGAATAAAATTTGCGGAGGTATTACTCATAAGAATAAAAATTATTTTTCAGTTTTCGTGAACAAACCTACACAAAAATATTAGTAATAAAAATTGCTTTTTCATGTTTAGTCTAATTTAAAATCTATCTATATAAATAACTCGTAAATTGAGTTTTAATTATGCTTTTTATATAAAAATAGTAAAGACAAAACCCCTGATAATTTAGTAGAAATAATACTCTAAAATTGACTAGCAATGAAAAAGTGGGCAAGAGTCCGAAAGTTAGGTTCAAAAAACGGAGTCTCATTTTACAACAACATGCTTAAAATCAATTAGTTGAAAAAAAAAGCAGTTATTTTAAAATAATATTTTAAATTCGTGCAACTAAATGTGATTAATTAACATCTACCACTGCGTATACTCTCGTTCATCATTAAAAAATATGAAATAGTCGAAATTAAATTACAAAACAAATGACAAAATTAAAATTAATCTTCAGTTGCGCGCTACTTCTAGCGTTCTGTTCAGTAAAAACAAATCTCTCTGCACAAATATGGCCTGTTGGTCCCGATAGATATGTTCAAGGTGTAAGCGTTGAATATGGAATTGACGGGTTAGGTGGATATGAAGGCATTGATATCACAACAGCTCCTGTTCCTGCGGGTATGCACTGGCGTTCTGGAAATCAACTTTTTGGGTTCGTTGCGAATCCTCAGTTAAATGGTTGGGCTGGATCGGCTTTTGATGGTGACTTTTTTACTCCTGGTAGTCCTGAAAATGGTTGGGGGTTTGAAATTGGCACAGGTGCTGCCACATCTCAAGGAAACAACTGTTCGTATTTGCAACAAATCAATGGTGCAATTACTGGTCATAATACGGTATTTAATTGTTATAACGTAGATTGGGAAGGGGATGCTACGTCAGGTACCAACCTTCACTTCAAGATTAACTATTTCTTACAAGCAACTGATTTGTTTTACACAACAACTGTTTCTATTACAAATAATACTTCTGCTACTATTCCTGATATGTATTATTATAGAAATTTAGATCCGGATAATAATCAACCTATCGGTGCAGGTTTTACTACAACTAACACGATTGTTGATAACCCTCCATCTTCGCTGTGTAATCTTGCTCACGTGGCTGCAACGCAAGCTACACCATGGGCAAATTATCTTGGATTGGCTGCTATCGGTGTAAACTGGAGAGCAGATTATGGTGGATTCTCTAACCGCGATGCATCTGATTTATGGGTAGGTGGAGCAACTCCATCTGGAACTTTCACTCAAACAGTTGGTGCGGTGAACGTTGCTGATGAAGGAATTTCATTGGCATACCGTATTCAGGCCTTAGCTCCGGGCGCAACCGAAACATTCAAATTTTTGATTATTTTAGATGCTGCCTCAGCAAACCAAGCAATTAATAACTCATTATATTTTACTTATCCAGGCTCATCAACTGCTCCTCCTTCTGCATGTACTCCTTTTACAGATACTGTAAGAACTTGCGGTGGACCTGTACCTATTTCAATTACTGGTCCTATTGTTGGAGATTTTACTTGGACTTGGACACCAACTACAGGTTTAACACCTGCAACTGGTCCTACAGTAATTGCTAATCCTGCAGTAACAACAACTTACACAGCAACCGGAACACCGTTGAATGCATGTGTGAATCCTGTTACATTAACGTTTGTAGTATTGGTAACTCCAGGTGGTGGTAACAATCCTATTATAGCAGCTGTTCCTCCAATGTGTGTTTCTGATCCTGCGTTTACTTTTGCAGTCGATTCAGCTGGTGGAACGTGGTCTATTACTCCTACTTGTGGTGCATGTTTGAACCCAACAACTGGTTTGTTTGATCCTTCATTAGCTGGAGCCGGAACATATTTAATAACATATACTACTCTTAATACATGTAACTCAACAGATACAATGATGGTAACTGTTGCCGGATCTAATCCGACAATTGCAGCTACTGTTCCTGTTTGTGCTGGTTCAGCGCCATTTACAATGACTGCTGCGTCTTCTGGCGGAACATGGTCAGCCACTTGTGGTGGTTGTATCAACTCTTCCGGAGTGTTCGACCCAACAACAGCTGGAACATTTACTGTAACTTATACTATTGTGGGAACTTGTACTGCAGTGGACACTCAATTAGTAGTTGTAAATCCAACAGTGCCTCCAACAACAGGTATTTCTTATACAACTCCTGTTTGTATTGCTGGACCTAATCCGACTTTAACAACTGTTGCCGGATTTACTACTGGTGGAATATTCTCATCTACACCAGCTGGATTGTCTATTACTACTACTACTGGTGCTGTGAATTTATCTGCAAGTTCAGCTGGAACATATTCTATTACTTATTTCTATGCTGCTACTGGTTGCGGGCCTGCAGGATCAAGTACCACAACTTTGGTAATCAATCCTGAGATTCTTCCAACAACTGGTTTCTCATACCCTACTGTGTGTGCAAGTGATTCAATTGCTAGTCCTGTTTTAAGTTCAGGCTTCACTCCAGGCGGAGTTTTCTCAGCACCTTCTGGTGTTGTTATTAATCCTACTACGGGTGTTATAGATGTGACTTCAAGTACACCTGGAAGTGGTTATACAATTACTTATACTGTTTCTCAGAACATTGCAACATGTGCTGGAGCTGGAACAGGAACAACTGGTTTCACAATCAATCCATTGCCATTAATATTATTAGGTCCAGCACAAACAATTTGGATTGGAGATGGTGCTTGGATTTATGCTTCCGGTGGAACATCATACTCGTGGAGCCCTGCACCACCATTAAGTTGTCCAACTTGCGATAGCACAGTTGCTACACCTCTCGTTGAGGGAGAAAGCGAATTCTGTGTAACAGTAACTGAATTAGGTTGTATAGATAGTGCTTGTGTGAAAGTAATGGTTGAAGTTCCTTGTCCAAGCAATAGAAATATGGGAATACCGAATGCATTTAGTCCGAACAATGATGGTGTAAACGATGCATTCTGTTTAGATGGTTGGGCTGATTGTATTTCTAAATTTGAAGTAGTTATCTTCGACCGTTGGGGTGAAAAAGTGTTTGAATCTACCAAGCCTGATTTCTGTTGGGATGGTATTTATAGAGGAAAAGTGTTAGACCCAGCAGTGTTTGTATATTTTATTAAGGCAACTTATGAAACAGCTGGAACAACGCCTATCAGTTCAAAAGGTGCTGTTGAAGCTAATAGAACAGGAAACATTTCCCTTGTGCGTTAATAAAATAGAATTGAAAGATTAACGGGAAGAAAATTGACATATGAAAAAAATTAGTTTAATATTTGGAGGGGTTTTCGTTATAGCAGGAAGTGCGTATTCGCAAGATTTACACTTTTCTCAATACAACGAAAATCCTTCTTTAGTTAATCCGGCTCTTACGGGATCTTCCAATGTAATGAGAGCATCTGTGATTTATAAAGATCAGTGGAGAAGTGTTACTGTTCCTTATAAAACGTTCGGTGCTTCTTTCGATATGAAGTTCAAAGCAAGCAGTTGGGATAAAGTGGATCAATTTAAAACACGAACCTTTAAAAAATCCTTTAATAGATTATCTGGCGGACTGTCATTTTATAGTGATAAAGCAGGTGACGGAAATATGGGGACGAATCTTGTCAACTTATCCTTTGCTACTTTTATTAAAGGTGGAGAACATTCCTTTTTTTCATTAGGATTACAAGGAGGTGCAGTTCAAAAAACAATTGATTATTCGAAATTGATTTTTTCGAATCAATACAATGGTACTAGCGGTTACGACCCAAATATTGCTAATGGAGAACAATATGGCTCTAGAAGTTTTGTGTACGCAGATTTTGCAGCAGGATTATTATGGAACTATTCAAGAGAAGAATCTTCTATCGGTGAAAACAACCAGATTAAGGCTGATGCCGGATTTGCAATGTTTCACATCAACCGCCCGAAGCAGAAATTTTTAATTGGAACTAACGAAAAATTATTTTCTAAATACGTAATCCACGGAAAATTATTAATGGGAATTCCTCATTCCAATGTTGGATTGGCGCCAAGTATTATCTGCCAAGTGCAAGGGCCTCAAAAAGAAATTATTGGAGGATTGATGATTAAATATTATTTGAAAGACGATTCAAAATATACAGGTTATATAAAACGGTCATCTGTAGGATTGGGTGTAAACTACCGTTACAAAGATGCTATAATTGTATCTGCGTTAATTGAAATGGGAAAGTATGCTATCGGCTTTAGTTATGATATCAATACCTCAAGATTAACAAAAGTAAGTACATTAAGAGGTGGTCCAGAAATTATGTTGCGTTTCAACTCAGCAAACCCGTATTTGTTCCAAAAACGATATTAAAATAAAAAGCTTATTGAAATCCCTCTGCCATTTGCAGGGGGATTTTTTTGCCCTTTCGAAACCTAATAATGGATTCAACTAACACCTTAAAATAGCCTCATTTCAGTCAAATTTATCTTATTTTTGTGCAACTATATCTTATTTTTAGGCATCTATAATATACAGATAAAAAGAAGAAAATTTAGTGTTCAATATTGATACTTTGTAAACATGAATATTACCTTGAAAAATAATAGATTGATTTTAAAGTCAGCATTTATTGCCGTCTTTGTTTTCTGTCAAGTTGCTGTATCGAGAGGACAAATTTATCCGGTTGGTCCAGATGTATACGTAAGAGGAACAAGCGTGGAATATGGTATTCGCGGAATTGGCGGATTCGAGGGAATTGATGTTTTGTCTTCTCCTGTTCCTGCCGGAATGCACTTGCGCTCAGCAAATAACTTATTCGGATTTGTTGCGAATCCTCAATTAAATTCATGGGCAGGTTCAGCTTTTGATGGTGACTTTTTTACTCCCGGTAGTCCTGAAAATGGTTGGGGTTTTGAAATTGGAACTACTGGTTCTGCTGCGGCTGGAACATTGGGAGGAAATAACTGTTCTTATCTTCAACAAATAAATGGAGCAATTACCGGTAACAATACTATTTTTAATTGTTACAATGTTGATTGGGAAGGAGACGCTACATCAAGTACAAATCTTCATTTTAAGATCAATTATTTTTTACAGCAATCAGATTTGTTTTATACAACTACTGTTTCCATTACTAATAATACGGCTGCAACTATCCCAGACTTATACTATTACAGAAACTTGGATCCGGATAACAATCAGGAAATTGGTGCAGGCTTTACTACAACTAACACGATTGTAGATAATCCGCCATCTTCCTTGTGTAATCTAGCTCACGTGGCTGCAACGCAAGCTACACCATGGGCAAACTACCTTGGATTAGCCGCTATTGGTGCTAACTGGAGAGCTGACTATGGTGGATTCTCTAATCGCGATGCTTCTGATTTGTGGAATGGTGGAGCTACCGGAAGTGGAACTTTTACTCAAACAGTAGGTGCAGTGAATGTTGCTGATGAAGGAATTTCATTGGCTTATCGCATACAAAATTTAGCTCCAGGAGCAACCGAAACGTTTAAATTTTTGGTGATTTTGGATGCAGCTTCTGCAAACAATGCAATCAACAACTCCTTGTATTTTTCATATCCGGGTTCAGCTACTGCTCCTCCTTCGGTATGTACTCCATTTTCTGATACGGTTAGAACTTGCGGTGGTCCTGTTCCAATTGCTATTACAGGTCCAATAGTAGGGGATTATTCATGGTCGTGGACACCAACAATTGGATTAACTCCTTCTACTGGCCCATCTGTTGTAGCTAATCCTCCAACAACAACAACGTATACTGCAACAGGAACACCGCTGAACTCATGTGTTAATCCGGTTACTTTAACATTTGTTTGTTTGGTAACGCCTAGTACAGGAGCAAATCCTGTGATTGTGCCGGTTGGAGCAGTTTGTCAAGGTTCTCCTGCATTTAACCTTGTAGTAGATTCCACAGGCGGAACATGGTTAGGGACAGGAATTACAAATGCTACATTGGGAACATTTAACCCAACAGTGGCAGGACCGGGAACTCACTTAATCACTTATTATACTAGCAACCTATGTAACAATATTGATACAATGAATATCACTGTTATAGGAAGTGCAAGTGCAACTATTACTCAGCCTGCTGCTGTTTGTGCAGGAACGGCTGCTTTTAATTTAACCGCTCTAGCTCCAGGTGGAACATGGTCAGGACCCGGAATTACAAGTGCTTCCTTAGGAACATTCAATCCGACAATTGCTGGAACATATTTAGTTCAATACGATATTGCAGGATCTTGCCCGGTAATGGATACAGCTATTGTAATGGTGAACCCAATTTTTAATCCAACCATTATTCAGCCTGCACCCGTTTGTGTTGCTTCGCCTGCATTCAACTTAACTGCGGCTTCACCAGGTGGTGCCTGGACAGGAGTAGGAATTACAAGTGTTCCAGCAGGAACTTTCAACCCTGCTGTAGCAGGAATTGGTATACATACAATTACTTATACTATTTCAGGTCCTTGTCCTGCAGTAGATACCGTTCTCATTACCGTATTGGCGGTTTATAATGCAACAATAAACAATGTCGGTGCAATGTGTATCAGTGCTCCAGCATTTAATATGACTGCCGCTTCACCGGGTGGTGCATGGACAGGAACAGGAATTACTAATTCAACAACGGGAACATTTGATCCCGCAACAGCAGGTGCAGGTGTTCATACAATTACGTATACTATTCCGGGATTATGTGGAACAAACGATACCAGTTTAGTATCTGTGGTAGCTATACCGGTTATTTCATTTACAACTGATACAACAGAAGGGTGTGATCCAAGTACAATTTCATTCTTTGGTTCTACCGATCAACTAGGTGGAGTATTTGATTGGAATTTCGGAGTGTTGACATCTTTGGCTGATACTTCTCATTTACCAAATCCTACTTATCAATATTCTACAGGTGTTTATACCGTTACAATGACGTATACAAATACCTTAGGATGCGTAAGTAATATTGTTAGCACAAACTTGATAACAATTCATGCACGACCAACAGCAATGTTTACAGCAATGCCAAACCCAGTCGACATTATTGAACCAACAATGAATTTCTTTGACCAAAGTGTAAGTGTTGGTCCGATTACAAATTGGGCTTGGATATTCGAGCCAGGGGCAACATCAATTTTACAAAATCCAAGTTATGTATATACAGTCGCAGGATTGTATCCTGTAGAATTAACAATTACCAACGTGTTTGGTTGTAAGGATACAGTAGAAAATTATGTAACAGTAAACCCTGTTTACTTGATGTATGCTCCAAATGCATTTACACCAGACGGTGATGGATTGAATGATGTATTTATGATTGAAGGTGAAGGAATTGATCCTTCAAGTTTTGAAATGCTGATTTTTGATCGTTGGGGTGAGCGCATATTCAAATCCAATGATTTAAATACCGGTTGGAATGGTGCTAAAAATAATACAGGCAAATTGGTACAGCTAGATGTTTATGTTTATAAAATAACTTTGAAGGATTGGGCTGGAAAACGACACCAGTACATTGGACATGTAACTATTGTGAAATAACATTTCCCGTTTATCTGAATTGAAAACCCCTGCTAAAACAGGGGTTTTTCTTTTTGATAGGAATGATTATATTTACAGAAATAATAATAGCATAAATTTCTACTTATGAAGTATTCAGCCATCAACAACAATTTATTTATTGAAAATCGTAAACGTTTTGCAGCAAGTTTAAAGCCTAATTCTATTGCTTTATTTACTAGCAATGATATTTTGCCAACCAATGCCGATGGCTCTATGGGATTTGTACAAAACTCCGATTTATTTTATTTAAGTGGCGTTGATCAAGAAGAAACTATTTTGTTGATTTATCCAGATGCCGTTAATGGAGCTTTCAAAGAAATTTTATTTGTAAAAGAAACAAGTGAATTGATTGCGATTTGGGAAGGTGCGAAACTAAATAAAGAACAAGCAACTCAAACATCAGGGATAAAAAATGTGATGTGGAACAATGGATTCGATGCGTTTTTAAAATCCGTCATGTTTCAGGCTGAACATATTTATTTAAATAGTAACGAGCATACAAGAAGATCCATAGATACAGAAACAGCAGAAATGCGTTTTAATAAAAATATTCTTTCAAAATTTCCACTTCATAAAGTAGAACGCTCGGCACCTATTATGCACAAGTTGCGTGCAATTAAATCGAAATACGAAGTGGAATTGATTCAACAAGCATGTAACATTACCGAAAAAGGATTGCGTAGATTGTTAGGTTTTGTAAAACCTGGAGTAATGGAATATCAAATAGAAGCAGAGTTGGTACACGAATTTATTTCAAACCGTTCTCGAGGATTTGCTTATGGTCCAATTATCGCTTCGGGCGCAAATGCTTGTGTATTACACTATGTAGAAAACAATAAAGAATGTAAAGCAGGAGATGTGATTTTATTAGACGTAGCTGCTGAATACGGAAATTATGCAAGTGACTTAACACGTTGTTTGCCTGTGAGTGGAAAATTTACTGCTCGTCAAAAACAAGTTTACAATGCTGTGTTAAAAGTAATGAAAGGTGCAACTGCGATGTTGACTGTTGGGAATCTTATTCCTGAATATCATAAAGCAGTTGGTTTGATGATGGAAAAAGAGTTGGTTGATTTAGGATTGATTACAATGGATGATATCAAAAAACAAAATCAGGAATGGCCTGCCTACAAAAAATATTTCATGCACGGAACCTCTCATTTCTTGGGATTAGATGTACATGATGTTGGAGATTTCAATCGTAAGTTAGAAGCAGGAATGGTGTTTACATGTGAACCAGGAATTTATATTCCGGAAGAAAATTTAGGAATCCGTTTAGAAAATGACATTTTAGTTACTGCAAACGGACCAGATGATTTGATGAAAAATATTCCACTGGAAGCAGAAGAAATTGAATCATTGATGAATTAATCTTTATAGACATATTTTCATACTTCGACTACGCTCAGTGTGACGACTCTCTGTCAGTCTGAGCCTAGTAGCTTAGTACCTTTACAGAATGCATGTTACAAGCAGAATTTAAAAAATCCAAAATTCATTATACCGACACCGGCAAAGGTCGTGTGTTGGTATTGCTACATGGGTTTTTAGGCTCGCATGAAGTATGGAATGAATTCGTAAAAAAATTATCTAAAAAATTTCGAGTAATTGCAATTGATTTACCAGGACATGGAGAAACTTCTTCTATTGGTTATTATCATAGCATGGAGCTGTTGGCACAAAGTGTAAAAGCGGTATTAGATAAAGCAGGAGTCAGACGATATATTATTATTGGCCACTCCATGGGTGGATATGTGGCTTTAACTTTTGCTGAATTATTTCCAGAAAATGTAAGTGGAATTTGTTTGTTCAACTCAACCTCCTATGCCGATTCGGAAGAAAAGAAAAAAGAACGCGATAAAGTAATTCGCTTAGTAAAAAAAGAACACAAACATTATGTCGCTGAGGTGGTCACTTCTTTATTTGCTCCAGAAAACCTTCCTAAAATTCCCAACGAAGTAAGTAAAGTTGCAAAAATCGCAACAAAAATTACAAAGCAATCTATAATTAATAGTTTGGAAGGAATGAAAGAGCGTAAGAGCAGAGACTTGATTTTAAAATTTGCAGAATTTCCTATTTTATTTATTATCGGGAAAAAAGATGGAGTGATAAATTTTGAAACAATGTATGCTCAAATGGCTTTGTGTAAATATCCTTCGGTGGTGATGCTCGAAACTTCAGGACACATGAGTTTTTATGAAGCACCCAAAGAAACTTTAAAAGAATTGGAGTTGTTTTCAATCAGAACTTATAGGAATAAGTTTTAATTTTTTTCAAATCTACTTTTTGCAAGTTGATCTCCGTCAATTATGCAAAGTGTATAAGATCCTTTTGGTAATTCTTCAATAATCAATTTGTTGTTTTCGATGCAATTGTAATTGCCTCGTTTCATTACGTTCCCTCCAAAATCAGCAATTGAGAATGTTACGTGCGTTGTTTTGCACTTATAATTTAACTCTAAAGCATCATTATTTATAGATGAAATCATATCCATTGCAGCAGTATTCATGTGCTTAATTATACAGCAATTGCAATGTATATGTTCATGTTTTTAGACGAATTTATGATTTTTAACTACCAATGAACTTATCTGTTTTGCTAACTTACTGCTTGATAAATCGTTTGGTTATAGAATTGTTGCCGTCTTGTAAATTCAAGAAATACAAACCACTTTCTAATTCAGAAATGTTAATTGTGTTTTAACGAGATTTTATTTCACCAAAGTTACCGTCCCCGAAAGTTTATATTCTTCTCCACTTAGCAACAAAACTTTTACATTGTATACATAAACTTGTGGTTCTGCTATGCGGTCTTTAAACAATCCATTCCATCCAATATTTTTATCATGTGACTCAAATACTTTTTCTCCCCAACGATTAAAAATTAACATGTTAACAGATCCGATATCATCTCCTTTTATAATGAACTGGTCGTTAAGTCCATCATTGTTTGGAGTGAATGCATTTGGAATATAAAATGAACTCTCATCGGAAATACTTACAAATACGCTATCTGAATTTGTACAACCATATCGATCAGTTATAAGTAAATAAAAATAGTGTGATTCTGTAATAGTAAAAGTAGGATCGCTACAATTATTACAACTCAAATCAGTAGATGGTGTCCATGAAAATATTCCTGCACCACTTCCATCTAATACACCAGATTCGCCTAATAACAATGTAAAGTCGGAACCAGCATTCACGTATGGAAGCGGGTTTACAAGCACAGTTACACTATCTGAAGCAGTTCCACATATGTTTGAAGTTTGAACATAATAAAGTGTGCTTCCAATTGGTGTTACATAGATAGTAGATGAAAGATCGCCTGTACTCCAAGAATATGTTCCTGTACTACTTGTAGCAGATAGAATTGTTGTATCACCTGCACAAATTGTTACATCAGCACTAGCGGTTAGAGTAGGAGGACTAAGAATTTCAATTTCAACACTTGCCGTATCGCTTATGCAATAACCATTGATAATAAATAGGGAGTATGTCCCACTATTGCCAGTTGTAAGAGGAAAAATACTTGGCGATGTTGAGCTGGAACTAAATCCTCCTGGTCCATTCCAATAATAAGTATAGCCAGATAAATTTGTTGCTAACAGATTTAATGTGTCGCCAACACATAAACTATCGCTTGTGCTAATTAATGGTGATGCAATTGGCGGAGTAATATTTATTTGAATAGTATCAGAAAGGCTTGTGCAACCATTTGAATCTGTTACTTGAACAATAAGAGTTGTAGCCTGTGTTACAGATGATATTGAATAACTATTTCCAGTAAATAAAAAACTAAATTCGTCATCGTACCAATTTACAATTAAAGTGGAATCGTTTGTTGCATTAAAAGTTAAAGGAGTTGTTGCACAAACACTAGTGTCAGCAATTGGATTAAAAATGGGTGCAGGTAATACAATTAAAGTTGTAGTGTCAGAATATGCAATACATCCTATAGGATCGGTATAGGTGTAATAATAAATTCCTGCTGCTGAAACAAAATTACTCATAGAGCTGCTTCCATTGTTCCATAAATACGAACCGACTAAAGTATCCGTTAGTAAAACAATTGAATCGTATTGACAAATCGTATAAGTGCTGCTTGAAAACGCCTGCACAGATGGATTATTTACCACAACTGTAATGCTATCTGATAAGCTAGTGCAAAACCCATTCGATGCTGTTACAGAATAATTTCCTGCTAAAGCAGTTGTAATTGGATAAACATAAAGTTGAGTGGAATCATAGGCGGTAATTCCCGGACCACTCCAAGTATACGTTACTCCGACTAAAGGATTGTATACTTCTAAAATTAATGTGTCGCCTGCGCATAAAAAATTATTGCCAATGATATCAGGCTTCTGTGAGCCATTAAAAATAAAAACATTTACCGGAACACTTGAGCTTGAACATGTGCCATTGTAATTTGCAATGTAAAATGTGGTATCATTTTGTCCCATTGTGATGGGCAAAGAATCACCAGTTGAAATTAAACTTCCTCCAAACAAATCATCGTACCAATATATAGTTCCACTAGCAGATGCATTCAATATTAAAAAAGTTTCTGGACAAACAGTAGTATCGCTTGCTATTGGTGGTTCTGTGGGAGGGAAAGAATAAATGGTAATACTATCACTACTATAGCAACCTTCCATATTTGTTGCTTGTAAAAAATATGTTCCGGGTCCTGTAGTTGTATAAACTTGTCCTAATTCCATTGAAGGAAACCAAGTATAATCGGTATAACCATTAACACCTAACAAAACAACAGTATCCTGAGGGCATATAGTATCATTTCCCCAATATATAATATCTACAGGCACACCTGCACCACTTGTGATTGTTATGTTTGCAACTGTTGTGATTCCGCAGGAATTAACACTTACAGAGTAGGTTCCCGGTGAAGTAATGGTTTGAAACAATGCACTTCCACTGAAAGGCGTTGCCCAACTAATTAAGGAACTCTCATTGGTTTGAAGACTAACAATAACAGTTCCGCTTACACAAATACTTGTTCCGGGTGCAGCTTCTAGGTATGGAGTGCTGTACTCTTTTACTTCAACCATTTCAGAAACGAGTGCACAACCTGTAGTTGAAATAAATGTATAATAATAAATTCCAGGAGTGCTTACCCAAATACTTTGCGTTGTTGCAATTACTATACCTGTAGGACCATACCAAATATAACTACTCCCAATTTCGGCACTAAGCAAAACAGAATCGAAAGGACAAATTGTTCCATTTGTTGGAGTCATAGTTACCAATGGAGCAGGCATTGAATTCACATTGAAAGATGTGTAAGCTGTTTCTATGCAACCTAAAACAGAGTCTATTGTAGTTGAAGTTAAATAATATAATCCTAAAGTATTTATAAGAACAGTATCGTTTGCCGGTGAATTTATTTGCACAATTCCGGGTCCTGCCCAAACATAATTATCTCCACCGCTTACAGATAAAGTTACAGTATCACCCGGACAAAAATAATTTGCTCCACTTATCACCGGAACATTTGAAGGAGCTTGATGAACATCTAAGTAAAAATTTCTGGTAATAGAGCTG
This sequence comes from uncultured Chitinophaga sp., assembly GCA_964456225.1. Lineage (GTDB taxonomy): Bacteria > Bacteroidota > Bacteroidia > 2-12-FULL-35-15 > 2-12-FULL-35-15 > 2-12-FULL-35-15. The sequence continues at coordinate 15,928 of CAYWAV010000035.1, forward strand.
TATGGCAAGCCAGTGAATGGATCTAAAATAATAGCAGTGGCACTGCAATTTCCACTTGACAATGCTTTGAAATTTTGTTTGTGTAAACCGAAAGAAGTTGGATAAGATGAATATGGATAGAAAGCAAATCCACCTGTAATATTCCAATTTACAAAAGTATTCAGATTAGTAGGAAGACCTGCAGCAAATAAAGTACTATCTACCAATTGCATTTCAAAAAAATCATCTTTACAAACAGTAACTGTATCAGTTGAATTAAAAACAGTATCAGTAAAAATTAATTGAGGCGTAAATAAGCTCAAAGAGCCACTTCCTCCTGGTCCCCAGCCCCATATCATTAGATTTACACATTCGCTGTTGTTGCAAAGCCCACCCGGACTACTAGAAATTAAAGAATAAACACCAGGAGTGCTTGCATAAATTGTATCAGAAGTGCTGGTTCCTCCTCCAGGAAGTATCCAATAAAATGAATATCCAACAGGAATATTTGAGGCAGCAAACATTGCTGTATCACCCAAAAGAATTACAGCTTTATTTAAACATGCACCAACGGGAATGGCCGGCATCATTATGGTGTTATAGGCTGTGATGATTGGTTTTGGAGGTGTTGCATAAATTTGTACATAAAACGAATCAACAAAAGTTCTGCAGTTATCAGCATAACCATAACTAATATACTTCCAGCCTGAAGTTAAAAATCTTGCGGTGTCGTAAATTGATCCATTTGACCAATTGTATGACCAGTCAGGTGCTTGAACGCTGTCCTTTGTTGTTGGTGTATTAATTCCTACTATTACTTTATCGCACCCTACTATTGTATCAGAGGCTGGATATCTCACAGGTGATAATGTGTCTAATAAACATGTTCCGCTGATTCTTTTAAAGTAGTCGTACAATGGAGCAACAGAATTTGCTGGTCTTGTAATTAAAATGTCTTTATTCCCATACCCTTTTTGTGTCATAAAACTTCCGCAGAAACTATTTCCACAGATAACTAAACCAAAGTTGTTGTTGATAGTACTAAGATTATTAATGTGCGAAACAAAATTACTTCCATCAGGCGCATTAAAATTTTTAGCATAGCTACCGGCTATCACAGGTTGACTATTAAAAAACACACTTAAAGAAGTTGGATAATCATCTCCAATTCCTCCAAATTGTTTTTCCCAAATTCTGTTTAACAAACTATCGTATTTTATCAAATAAACATCTCTGAATCCAACACTATTAAAAATTCCATTTCCATAAATTGCTGAAAAGGAACTAAGCTCACATTTAAAATACCCTGTTGTGAAAACAGTATTTTGTTCATCAATGGTTATTCCTTTTGATGATAGTTGATTGTCGCTTCCTTCACTCGCTCCGGCAATAAAATTTCCATCAGATTTTTTTATTTTTAATGCGAATGTTTTATATGGATAAGGGTTGGTAACATAATTATTAGGTGTTCCAACATAAACCAATGTTCCTTGAAAGTCGCCTGTAATCCAGATGTTTGTTCCTTTTACTTTCATGTCGTACATCATGAACTGAGAAGAAATTAATCTTCTAAACCAAAGTTCATTTCCTGCACTGTCAATTTTCATGACAAAGCCAGCATTGAAAGCATTGTTATTATATGTTCCGGTAAAAGTAAGTGTGTCAGAAAATTGCCCGCATACATATATATTTGCTAAAGCATCAAGTTCAACTTTTAAAACTCTATCGTCATAATTTGCTGCTCCTTGTTTTGCCCAAATCACATTTCCAAGAGAATTTGTTTTAAAAATAAATGCATCGTAAGAAGGGAGACCTCCGCTCGTTGGCATTGATAATGGATAATTTACCGAGCTAAAAGTAAATCCTCCAAAACTGGAAGTTCCTTTGAATTCACCCACTGCAGTTATATTTCCACTTGCATCAACAGCAATATCTGTGGATAGGTCGGTATCCGCCCCACCATAACTTTGTGCCCAAATAAAATTTCCGCTGTTGTCGAGTTTAGCAATAAAAATATCTTGAGACCCGGCAATTGAATTAAGAGTAAAGGCTCCAAATTGTGCAGCTCCTCTGAAAACACCGGTAATAAAAAGCTCTCCAAAACCATTTATGGTTATTGCGGTTGCTTTTTCATCTTGAATTCCTCCTGCATTTACAACCCATAAAAAAGTTCCCAGCGAATCTTGCTTGGAAACAAATACATCACTCATCCCTGTAGAAGGAATAATAATGTTGTCGAAACGGGCAGCTTGACTAAAATACCCCGTTGAATAAACGTTCCCTTGAGGGTCGTGAATAACATCAAGTGCTTCGTCATTTGCGTTTCCTCCGGCACCTTGCAGCCAATTTTTTTGAGCAAATGAATTTAAAACAAAAAGAATGTTGATTAAAACTAGGATGTGTTTTTTCATTTGTTTTATTTTAAATGCAAGGGGATGATGGAGTATTGTGCTTTGATCAAATATCACTACAATTAACAAGGAATAAAATCTAAAATGAATTAATTATTACTTGTTCAAACTAACATAGTATAAAAAATATGTTATTATTATTGCTTTTAAAATAAATATTCTTACTTATTCAAGTATTATTATTTTGTCTTTTTATGCCTGTAAATCAATTATTGCTTGATAAAGCGCTTGGTTGTGGATGACTTTCCATCATTCACATTTATTAAATACAAACCATTTTCCAAACTTAAAATGTCAAAAGTATTTTCACCACTTTTTACGTTCTCCATATTTTTTACCAATCGTCCTGTTGCATCATAAATATTTATAGAAACATTTTTTGATGGTGAGATAAAATTGATGGTGATGTTTTGGGTTGCAGGATTTGGGTAAATGGAAAATGAGTTATCGATTGCCGGAATATTAGTTACTCCAACAGTGAAAGCACATGAAGGAAAACTATCTACAGCAAACCATTGTTGAATAAGCATTACATCTTCTTTGTTTTTTTGATATAAGTTTTGAATGGTATATGTTGATATAGTATCTCGAGTGTAAACAACAGCATAATCAAAAATTACATTTTCTCCGGCATCCAAATTAAATGGACCACAGCTCATTAAAAAACGTCTATCTCCTGGGACATTTAATTCGCTTTCTTCAGACCAAGCCAAAGGGTCGCCTGGCAATCCGTCATACATAAAACTATAAGGAGTGGCACCTCCAAAACCGTTTCCTCCATATGTTATTAGTGAGGAATCTCGCCACATGCCAGTCATGTAATTGTATACTTCTTGTGCTCCGTATGGATTACCAGTGTTAGAGTTGTCGTTATTATAATACATAAAATGTGTCATCAAATTTTTTCTCCTCCTTCATCTGTTATTCCATTATTATTATTGTCAATTCCATCTGTTGGTTCTGCAAGCGGACCATTTAAAATTACAGAACTAAGCATAGGTGGACTAATGCCATATGTTATCTGACCAGATGGGGGATTGTCGTCCACATTATCACCATTAAATACTGAACCATAATTTAATGATGGTTACAGCGATATTACTCGTGTCCATCTGATTTCCCATCATGGCCGAAGGAATGTTTACTGTTAACCAGTTCACAAAATTTGAATCAGGAATGGTTACGTACGATTGCGCTTTTATTGAAAAGCTTACAATAAGTATTATGATGATTAGAGTATATTTTTTCATGGTATTTAATTTAAAATTGGAGGGATGATTCTTCTTGCTGATACGTGAATGTATTTTTTATTGTTGTTATATCTCTTGCTTAACTATTAAGCGGTTGATTTCGATTTGTCAATGGTTGTATTCTGTTTTTTTTAGTTTTACTCTAGCTTAGCTTGTTGCCGAACAACATCCCCATGTTTCATGCAACAAGCCGAGCCAAAGCATTTAACTGGTACAAATCTATTTCATAATAACACGCTTGATTTTGGAAATTGCTTCAATTATATACATGTCAAAAATCAATAATTTTACTATACGCTTGTTGTGTGTATTGATTATATTGAATTGTATGTTTTTATAATTATACATGTGAAGCTGTTTTTCATCTTTTTCTAATTATATACATGTCTAAATAGCTATTTTTTGAATAAATAACTTTAAAATGACTATGATATATAATAAATAATAAGTAATTTAGACATAGATAGATCTCTTATAATGGCTAAATGGTCTATAAATAAAGGCGAAAACTATAAATCGTTAGCCTTCATTGGCTGGAGAAATAAGACAAACGTGCTGTTGGAGGGGTTTAACCAATAAAACAAATTATTACAAAAATATACATGTCAAACACTGCTTCCAATCATTTGTTTAAATTGATAAAATCGCTCAATAAATCTGAGAAACGATATTTTAGTTTGTATGCTTCACGTCATACCCTCGGTGAAAAAAATAATTATGCGATTTTGTTTGAGGCAATTGATAAACAAACAGAGTACGATGAGACTGCTATTTTAAAACAATTTAAAAATGAAGCGTTTGTCAATAAATTTTCGATTACAAAAGCTCGGTTGTATGATGTTGTGTTAAATAGCCTTACAGCCTTTCATTCAACCAGCTCAATAGATGCTCAATTAAAACGCGATTTACATTGTGCCGAAATTTTGTACAAAAAAACGTTGTACGAGCAATGTGGTAAAATGCTTTCAAGCACAAAAAAAGTGGCAACACGTTTCGAGCGGCATTCGTCTTTATTGGAGATTAGTTTGTGGGAAAAGAAATTAATGGAAACCGAAAACTATTCTGGTAAGAAGGATGACGATATTCTACAAATGCTTGTGGCAGATGATTTAATCAGTGAGAAAATTAAAAATTTCAATGAATATTGGAATATAAAAAGTCGCTTTTTTACCATCTTGAATAAACAAGGGAAAGTCCGCAATAACGAAGAGCTGCTACATTTCAAAAAAATTATTGATAATACTTTATTAAAAGGTGAACACAAAGCTTTATCTACCGAAACACGTTATCTGTTCTTTCACATTTATAGTGCTTATTATTTTGGAATAGGTGATTATAAAAAAAGTTATGAAAACCTGGTAAAAAATGTTCAATTGATAGAAGAGTATCCGGACATTTTTAAAGAAGAACCGAATATTTATTTTTCGGTATTGACAAATGAAATATATGTTGGAAGTCAGCTAAAAAAATACAAGGAAGTGTATGCTAGTTTAAAAAAGCTTCGTTTGGCATTGGTGCAATTTGAGAATGGGAAAAATGAAGATTTGGAAGTGAAATTATTTTCCAGTGCTACAAGTATCGAATTGTCTATTTATATGCAAACTGGAGAATTTGAAAAAGGCTTAGAATTGGCTCCGAAAATAGAGGAGAAGTTGGCAAAATATCCCGGAAAGTTTACCAAGTTGAGAGAAGCCTATTTTTATTTTAACATGTCAGCAATGTTTTTTGGGGCAGAAAAATATTCTCAAGCATTGAAGTGGATTAATAAACTGTTGAACAGCCCCAATTTTGAAGAAAGCGAAAATATTTACTGTTTTGCGCAGATTATGAGTTTGATTATTCACATCGAGCTAAAGCACGATGATTTTGTGCCGACTGCTTTTAAGAGTGTTTTCAGATATTTAAGTTCAAGAAATAAGGTATACAAATTTGAAACCGTGATGTTGGATTTTATCGGTAAAATTTTAAAAACAACGAAGAGGGAAGAACAAAACAAATACTACAAGGAATTAAAAAATGCCTTGGTTGAGTTGAAAGATGATTCATTTGAAAGAGCAGCATTTGAGTATTTTGATTTTATTTCTTGGGCAGAAAGTAAAGTACAACGTGTGTCGTTTAGAGTAATTGTAGAAGAATCTGCGGGAATGAAATAAGTTTAGTGGTGGTATAAAAAGTGAGAGCGGCACCTGCTCTCAAAGGTACCGCTCTCGGGGTCTAAACTAAACTAAACTAAACAAACAAAACTGAAATTTTAAAATGCGTTATAGATGCTAAAGAAGATGATTGATACTGTAGCAATCGCTAACAAAATGGTTACGGTTCCGATACCCTCTTGGTGGTAATTCTGCCCGTGGCGGATTGATGTTTTTCTGTTCATGGCTTTTGAATTTAAATTGTTAAAATCGAGTAGTGTTGTTGCCATCGTATTAAAGTTTTTAATTTCTTATTAATATTTCTTTCCTCTGAAGGATATTTTTCTTTTTTGTTTGAGTTAAGGTGTGGTCGGTTTGCATATTAATAAAACAACATCCCCATGTGCCAATTAATTTTGTTGCAAACCTCCCAACACCTGCTCTAATCTTTTGAATCAATAATTGAATGAACTTCTGACCAATATTACGTCACAAAAAGACATAAGTATACCCATAATGAGTAAATGGCGGGTTCACTTATTTAGTGGTAGGAATTAGAATTTAAGTGGTTTTACTATAAATGGGATAGTTTTTCCAGGAAGTCGGTTTTGTTGCGTCTGGAGACCTCAACCTGTGAATTGTCGGACATTACAACGTATCCGCCCTCTCCTTTTATGTACTTTTTTACGTGCTCCAGGTTGATTAAATGGGAGCGGTGGATACGGAAAAAGTTGTCATCGGTAAACATTTGTTCGTATTCACCCAGTGTACGGGAGGCAATTATTTTTTTACCGCTAGTAAGGATAAAAAAGGTGTAATTCCCGTCTGAATCGCAGCGGATAATATCGGAAAGGTTTATGAATATCAATCCATCTCCATCCGGAATACCTACTTTTTTGAGTTTGTTATCTGGTTTTACGTTGGAGAGAAGCGTTTTAAACTGTTTATCGAGTGATTCTTTTTGTCCACGTTGGTTTTCAAAGCGTTTTACTGCGGTAACTAGCTCTTCTGGGTCTATAGGCTTTAAAATATAATCTATTGCGCTGAACTTTATTGCTTTTATAGCATAATGGTCGTATGCTGTTGTGAAGATGATATTAAAGTTGATACTTTTAAACTTTTCTAATAAATCAAATGCATTTCCGTTAGGCATTTCAATATCTAGAAATACCAAATCGGGTTCTTTATTCGTAATGGCTTCAAATGCGCTAAGCATAGAATCTACTTTTGCAACAACTTCTATCTGTTTGCAATTTTTCTCTATCATTTTTGATAATGATTCGCGTGCTCCTAATTCATCATCTACTATTATAGCTTTTATCATTTTATGTTTTCAATTTATCAATTATGAGAAAGGTAAGGTTACGGATAACTCATTAAAACGAATCTACGAATCTAGGTTTGCTATACAATGTACAAATAATATATTAATTGTTTCTAATTTTCACTGGTATCTAAAGGAATAATCAATCTAACTTTTGTTCCCGATGCTTTTCCGTTTTCAAATATATCTATGATTTCGGCATTGATATTACTATTTAAGCTGGAATTTAAAATATCCAATCGTTCTTTGGTAATGCTCATTCCCATGGATTTATGTTGTTGAACTCTATTCTTTTTAAACTCCATCGACTTTTCTCTGCCAATACCATTGTCTTCAATTGTACACAAAATGGTATCATTCTGTTTTTCCAGGATGATGGTGATTTTCCCATTTCCTTGCATTGGAAGTAAGCCATGAATAATTGCATTTTCTACATATGGCTGAATAAGCATTGACGGAATGCGGTCGTATGTTTGATCAATTTCCTTATCTATTGTAATGGTATGAACAAATTTCTTGTCGAAACGCATCGTTTCCAGTTCCAGATAAAGCTCCAATGCATTTATTTCTTCTGCAACAGAAATCATCTGCTGTTTGGAATTGTCCATGATTCTGCGCATCAGTTTTGCAAATTTCGACAGGTATTTTAAAGCGGCATCTGTATCGTTATTTGAAATGTAATGCTGAATAGAACTTAATGTGTTAAAAATAAAATGCGGATTCATTTGAGCGCGCAATGCCTGAGATTCAATGTTTGCAATTTTTTTATTGAGTTCTGTTTTTCGTTTTTCGCGGAGTTTGATTCTACGGATTCGGAATCGAATCGATAAAATAAGTGCAAGTATAAAAAAGGTTGTTGTGGAAACAATAAAAGCCCAGGTTTTCCAAAAAGGGCGATCAATGGTAAATGTAAAAGCAGCAGGAATTTTATTCCATACTCCTTCGTTGTTAGAAGAAATCACTTTAAAAGTATAAGTTCCTGGAGGTAAATTGGAATAGGTAGTGAATCGCTCTTTAGATGCAGGCGACCAGTTTTTTTCGAAACCTTCCAATATGTGAGAGTATTTTACTTTTGCGGGATTTGTTAAGCAAATTCCTGAAAAATTAAAAGTTATACTGTTATCATCATAGTGTAAATGCATCCCATTTGTAAAAGCGGTATCCTGATAAAACAAGCGATATTTTGTAATGCTTATTCTTGATTCAAAAGGGTTAGCAATGTATTCACTCGGGTCGTATTTTATTATTCCATTTACAGTCCCAAACCAAATAGAACCATCCTTATCAACATACGTTCCGTTGCTATTGCATTCCACTCCGGAAAAACCTTCCTGTTTACCAAATTGAATAATGTTTTTTTCAGTCGTTCTTTTATACTTATCAATATCAAGTTTGTTTACCCCTTGATTGGTTCCAATCCAAATTTCTTTTTGTGATGTTCCAAAGGTTAATGAATAAACCAAATCGGAACTTAGCCCATCTTTTTCATTAAAGTTAATGGGTGGTTTCTTAGTGTCATTTGGATCGATCATCCACAAGCCGTCCAATGCACCAAAATATAAATTTCCCTCTTTATCAATTAATGAAGCTAAATAGGAATCGCTTTTTAATCCTATTTGTTTACTACACTCAACAAATCCCTTTTCTTCAAGCTTGAATAAGCCACCTAAATAAGCTCCAATCCATAATCCACCTTTTTTATCTTCAACTACTGTCCATGCATCACACTTATCGGATAAGCCATTGAGGGGGTATATAATAAATTCTTTCCCATCATATTTGTAAACACATCCTTTACTTGCGAGCCAAATATTGTTTTCTGAATCTTTATAAATGGTATTAATAGTATTCGTCCAAACGGATGATGTATCTTTTAGTTTGGTAAATTTTTTCCCCTCATAGATAGTTAATCCCTTGTCTGTTCCTAACCATAAAATTCCCGGCTGATATTCGTAAATCATATTTACTCCGGTTGCATCCAGTCCATTCTCATTATTATACTGTGAAAATTCGTTATTAGCATATTTAAACAAACCTCCACCTTGTGAACCGATCCACAAATTATTTTTTGAATCGCGAGTTATTCCAAAAATAAAATTGTTTGTAAGTCCATCATGAATCCCGAAAGTTATAAATGGGTTTCCTCTGTATTTAAATAATCCTGAGTAGGTTCCTATCCAAAGGTTGTGTTCGAAATCTTCAAATAAACAACTTACGAGATTGCTATTTTGATCTCTTTTGATAGAATACTTTGTAAATTTTCCATCACTAAGTTTCATCACACCTTTTCCTGTTCCAATCCAAAGGGTGTTTTTGTAATCGCAAATGAGTGATGTAACATTGTTGTCTACTAATCCTTGTTCATCGGTATAGGAAGTAAATATATTGTTGCTTATTTTACAGATGCCATTGGATGTTCCAATCCAAAAATTATTTTCTTTGTCTTGTGTAATTGCTGTAACTGAATTGGAAAGTAGTCCGTTTGAAATAGTGATTGGGGTAAACGTTTTGCCGTCAAAAATGCTGATTCCTTCCCTTGTACCAATCCAAATATTTCCTTTTTTATCTTCGTATAGACAAGTTACATAATTCCCAACTAAGCCGTCTTTTGAAGAAAAATTTATAAAAGTGCCATCCACCAATTTGCTGACTCCAGCCTCAGTACCAAACCAAATATTTCCTTTTGAATCTTTAAGCGAAGATGTAACAGCGTTACTTATGAGTCCATTTTTTGTTGTATAGCCAACAAATGTTTTTCGGTCGTATTTATTTATTCCACTGATTGTACCTATCCAAAGATTGCCCTGATTGTCCTCACAAACACTGGTAACAAAGTGGTTCAGTAATCCATCTTTGGGTGCAAAGTTGGTAAATGAAATTCCGTCAAATTTACTGAGTCCGCCATAGCCACCGCTCCATAAGTTTCCTTTGCTGTCTTGAAAAACGATGGAGACATTGATAAATGGAAGTCCATCTTCAACTGAGTAGTTGCGAAAAAAGGTAGATTGAGCTACACTGGTTAAGGTGAGCAAGATGAAAAAACAGATAAAAAAGTGTTTTATTTTCATCAGCAAAGATATTTTATTTTTTTAAAAAGGAATCCCAACCTTGCGCTGTTAAAGGAATAGAGGTTCCCGCTTTTGAAATTAAATTTACTCCTTCTTTACTATTTGTTAAATGACCAATAACAGTAATATCTGGATTTGCTTTTACTTTAGGAAAATCAGCTTGGTCAATTGTAAAAAGTAATTCATAATCTTCTCCACCACTCAAAGCACACATGGTAGGATCTAAATTAAATTCACGAGCCATGTCGTAAGTTGAAGGATCTATCGGAATTTTTTCTTCAAATAAATTGCAGCCTACTTGTGATTGTGTTGTAATGTGCAAAATTTCGGAAGCCAATCCATCTGATATATCAATCATTGCGGTTGGCTTTACTTCTAATTTTTTTAGTAAAACTGGAATGTCTTTCCGGGCTTCGGGTTTAAGTTGACGTTCCAATATATAATCGTTCCCTTCTAAATCAGGTTGAGCTCCTGGAGCTTCCATAAAAACTTGCTTTTCTCTTTCTAATAGTTGTAGACCAACATAAGCAGCTCCTAAATCACCAGTTACACAGAGCAAATCTCCTTCTTTGGCGGTATTTCTATAAACTATATCCTCGTTAGATGCTTCACCCAGAGCGGTAATGCTAATCACTAATCCAGATTTAGAAGTGGTGGTATCGCCACCGACAATGTCCACATTGTGTTTTTTGCAAGCCATCATAAAACCGGCATACAACTCTTCCAGTGCTTCTACTGAAAAGCGGTTAGAAATTGCTAAAGAAATAGTAATTTGTTTTGGAGTGGCATTCATTGCATAAATATCCGAAAGGTTTACGGAAACAGATTTAAATCCCAAATGCTTCAGCGGCATATAGGCTAAATCAAAATGAACTCCTTCCACTAGCATATCTGTTGAAACAACAGTTTGTTTGTTTTTATAATCAATAACAGCAGCATCATCACCAATTCCTTTGATGGTACTTTCATTTTTTATTTCAATGAATTGAGTAAGGTGTTTTATTAACCCAAATTCACCTAAACTGCTTAACTCTGTTCGGTCTGTATTTTCTAACATAAACGTAAAATTATAGAGTAAAAGTAAGGCTTATCTGCGAATGCGACAAACAAAACGCTGTATTCAGACGATTATTTTGATATATCTGTTTTTTAATTAATTTTATGAAGTTAAAATAGCTTAATCGTATGTCTAAAAAAGAAAAACAACAGAGTAAACCACAACAGGGTGTAAAAAATGTAGAGTCAACTAAGGGTAGTAAATCCGACTTGTTTGATAGATTAAATACTTGGTTTGAAAAGCACGACAAAAAAGTATTTTATGTTTTATTGTCTCTGTCTACTTTGTTTTCTTTCATTTTGTTTGATGCAAAAGTGTCGGATGGAGGAGATGATTCATCCTATATAGAAAGAGCATGGTCATTATTACACGATGGGAAGTTTCCTTACTTTCAAGGTCCTGGTTATCCAATTTTTTTGTCACTAATAGTAAAAGTATTTGGGTTAAATGTAATTGCACTCAAAATGTTTTCAGTTGTGTGTCATTTTGGTTTTGTTTGGTTTACTTATAAAGCATTTATCAAACGAATTCCTTATACAGTTTTGTTTGCATTAATTTCATTCATCTCCTTCAATCATTATATTCAATATTATGCGAGCCAAACATTTACAGAAACATTTTTTCTGCTGGTTCAGTCGCTTTGTTTTTACATCGTATTTGAAATTATTGACAGCATAAAATCCAATCAAAATTTAGTAGAAGATATCAAACAAAATTATTTAAAATGGATATTTTTTGGATTGTTATTTACATTGCTTACAATCTCTAAAAGTGTTGCTGTAGTTGCAATTGTAGGAGTAGTCGTTTATTTTGTTTTAAATAAAAACTATAAACAAGTGGTGTATGCGCTTGTTGCGTTTTTTGTTATTAGAATGATCTATCAACTTGTTACATCTGCTATGTATGGCGCAAATGAAACGAATCAGTTGGAAATGATGCTTCGAAAGGAACTGTATAAACCTGTGAATGGGCATGAAGATTTTTTAGGAATGATTAATCGCTTCTTTAATAATTTTAATACCTATATGTCATTACATATTTATCGTATTATGAACTTAAGGCGAGATGCGTATGAATTGGCAAGCATTGTTCCTCAGTTTGCCTACATTACAGCGGTATTGATTGGTGTTTTTACTTTTTTAAGTTACAAAAAGAACAAGTTCATATTTTTCTCCAGTATTTATTTTATAGTGTTGTGTGGCGGAATATTTTTTGGTGTTCAGGCAAATAACATGCAGGACAGGCTTGTTGTAATTGTGATTCCATTGATATTTCTTTTGTTCTTCTACGGCATTTATGAGCTGATAAAAAAGTATTCGTTTTTACAAATGATTTTTATGCTCTTTGCCGGTGGAATGCTTTTGTATACAATTAAAATATCTGTTGTCGACAAAAGTAAAATTACAGCACTCAAGAAAAATTTGAGTGGCGATATTTATTACGGTTATACACCTGACTGGGAAAATTTTTTAAAAATGAGCAAGTATTGTGCTGATAGTTTGCCGGACAGTTCTGTGGTATTGTCCCGTAAACCATCCATGTCGTTTTTGTATGGAAACGGTAAAAAATTTCAAGGGCAGTATCTTACAACATCGATGGATGCCGATACAGTGTTGATGGACTGGAAAAAGCTGAATGTGCAATATGTTATTTTAGCAAACTTGCGAATGAATCCTAAAAAGAATAATGGCAGAATGATCAATACGATTCATAGAATGATTGGCCCTTTGTATAATAAATATCCTCAGAAAGTACGATTAGTTAAAACCATAGGTACAAAAGAGAAATGTGAACTGTATGAGATAAAATACTAGTTGTTTCTATTTCAATTTACTGATATCACTAATCCAAGTCTTTAATAATGCCATTTCTTCTTTACCAATTACATTGATGTCGATTAATTTTTGGTAGCATGTAATTAGGTTATCGTAAATGTTTTCCTGGCCAGATTTTAAATTCAAAGCTTGTAATTCTTTACAGATATTAAAGTTGTTGGAATATCCGGGAATTTCATCTTCAAAATCTTTCATTAAATTGTGAGCATTACGTTCCTGCCAAACGGTTGGTTCATGATACAAAACACTCCAGCCGCATTCCCATGAAATACGTTGTGCAACATAACTTCTCCAAATATCTGTCATTCTAAAACTGCAAAAAGAAGGAAGATACATTAAAGCAAATGCTTCTTTAAACCAGTAAGTGTTTTGACTGTTAAACGGACTCCATGCATTTTTTCCAAGAGCCAGTTTATTTTTGATTTCAAAATTCATAGGCAAAGGATATGTTAAGCGATAAACGGCATCCACATCCGGATTTTCATCTGCTAAGCCTTGTTGAATAGGACAATTGACAGCAGCGTGTTTTAAAGTAGAAAGTTCAATTTGTTTGTTTTGCAATTCTTCCAAAGGAAATCCTCTGGGCCAAATCATATTTTTTGTAAAATAATGATACACATTTACCCAGCCTGAATTTTCAAAAACATGACTTTGTACTTCACGATTTTTTTTAGTCCAAAACTCGGCTCGCGGAATATTATCATCATCTGTTTCCACTAATTCGGTAGAACCATTTTTAATGGCTAATAAATAGCCTAAGTTTTTACGAGAATAGTGCCGTGTAGGAGTGATTTTTGCTAATTCAAAGGGCAATGTTAATTGACGTTCGACACTCCAATAATCGCAGCCTTCCATTTTAAAATCGGCAGGCGATTTTGTGTCTCCAATTACGATGTAATCAAAGTTTTGTTCTTTACATTCTTTTGCAAATTGTTTTAAAATAGGATGTTGATCATTTGCAATGGAGGTGATGATAAGTGTTTTAGACATATTTGTTTTAATTACAATGTTGGTTTGTTGCCACAAAGGCGTTGTATAAAATAATAGAATAAAGTTTGATAAGCATTTTTTATCGCATTTTTTGAAACGCGTGGTGAAGGTGCTTGGTAATGAATAGGCACTTCAAACGTTCTGCGTTTTCTTAACAAATAACGCAATTCGGTTTGGTAAAAATGTGCTTTCGATTTAAATTCATGTTGAATAATTTTTGCAACAACATCGCGGTGAAAACCTTGGTAGCCAGAAGTCATATCACGCAGCTTTGTTCCTAATAACATATTTGCCAAAACGGTTCCAGTTTTTGAAAGCATTCTTCTTTTAAAAGGAGAATCACCCATGGAGCCACCATTGATGAAACGACTTCCAAAAGCACATTCGTTGCCTTCATTTAAAACTCTTAAAAACATTGGGATAGCGCGTGGGTCGTGTGAAAGTCCTGCATCCATCTCAATAATGATATCGTGACCGGCTTCATATGCAACACGCAATCCTTTCACGTAGGCATCAACCACATTTTTATTTTCCGGAGACCATACAGTAACATATCTTGAATCTTTTGCAGATAATGCCTGTGAAAGTTCCAGCGTTTTATCAGTAGATGCTTTATCTATAATAAAGTATACGCTTCCCGGATTAAGTTCATTAATTACAAAATTAAGCATTTCAATAAAAGGTTTGAAATCCTGCTCTTCATTTGCCATTGGAATGACTATCGCCCATTTTTTATAATAAAACATAGCTGGTATATTATTTTAAAATATTTAAAAATTTATTCTCTCTTACTTTATCATCGTTGTGCTTAAAATAGTATAAATAAAAATCATTGTAATCTTTTTGCAAATCTGCTTTTGATGCAACAGGTAGTTTAGTTTGAATATAGTTGTCGAGGTACATTTGAAAATCGGTGAATTTAAATCCTTTCCCGAGTTTTTGTTTTAGCTGTTCAATGATCTTATTATTGTAAGTAATAATTTCTGTCCGAACGGTATAAGGAAAGATGTCCATTTGTGCATATTTATACTGATCCTTTGAAATAGGTGTTCTGTTGAATAAAAAATGAACTCCTTTCATCTGCAGATATTCATAAGTTGCGTGTTTCTCATGTCCAATTCGTCCTCTTTGTGGAATTTTGGAGTGAGCGATCAATGTATCTGTTAATCCATGGTATTCCTGTGCATAATTAAAATCCGCAAAATAAGCCATGCAAGCTTGTCCTCCCCGAACCAATAGTTTTGCATCAATGCCTTGGAAGCTACGTTTGAGTGCTTTTCCCAATTTCATTTCATTTTCTATCGGGAGAAAAGTGGTATACACCCATTGTTCATCGGCAACATCACGGTTAAGTGTTGTAATAATTTTTCCGTCTTTATCAGGAGCTTTAAAAACATCAAAACGAATTTTCGTTTCTACAAAACTTAATAATAATAAAAATATCAAAGCGATGTTTAGTTTTTTTAAAGATAAATATTTCAACAACGAATAAAAAATAATGAAATAAATAAAAGGAGCAATTGGAATAATGAAACGTGCATGCATAAAATCACCGCCAACTTTTGCAACAAAAATTATTAAGTATGCATACACAACAATAATACAGGTTAAATAAGCTGCATTCCATCTGTCGGACACATAATCTTTTATGCGCTCAAGCGGTTTCCCTTTTAGTAGCGGGAACAGTACAAGTGGGGGAAGGATAATAATAAGGAAAGAAGTGAAATGAGGTTTGAAGTAAAGCCAAATGTAATAAAACCCTTTGTTGAATAATGTTTCATTTCCAAGTTTTACATAATATGTGTTCGGGAAAATAAATCCATAGTAATTGTATCGCCAAATAAAATAAGGGATATAAATTAATATGAAAGCAAGATTAAAAAGGAAGAGCATGGAAATGATCTTCGAAATTTTTGTTTTGTTGAACAGTAGATTTATTAATAACAGCCCATTCACTCCAAATGTAATTAACAATGCATCCGGGCGGGTCATCATTGCAAGAATTAAAAACAGGCCAGACAAAATCAGTTTTTTATTTTCCTTGAATTCAGAAAAGAAGAAAGAATAAAAAGAAGCACAAAGTAAGAAGCTGTAGAACGATGTTTCTAAACCGCTTGTTGCCCATATATTATAATCGTAGTTTAAGGTAAGTGCAATGGTAATGAATGGTAAAATAAAAGTATTTAGTTTTTTTGATATTTTGTATACAATGGTGGAGCAAATAATGAGTGTGGCCACAGATGATAAAATACCAAGAACCTGAGTTGTAGTGAGTGGGTTGAAATTGAATTTTGAAAATAAGCTAATGAGCATCAACCATAAAAAGTCGGTAAATCCTTCTACTTTTTCGCCAATGTTGTATACCAATCCATCTCCTGCAACAAAATTTTGGACATAACGAAGTGCTATGAAAATATCATCTCCCAGCCATTTTAATTTATAAGAATAAATGATGCTGATAATAATAGCAAGGAGAGAAATAATTATAAATTGGTTCTTTTTATTTTTAAGTTCAGGTTCCTCTATTTTGTTTTTAATGCTTGCCATAATGGATATTCTACTGGATATTCTACTGGATATTCTACTGCAGAATATTCACATCCCAAAAATAGAAAAAGTAATCAGCACAATCCTCTTTATTTCAGCATAAATATTTATATAGAAATACTTGTTTCAGTACCTAAAATTAGGTATTTTTGTACTGTAATTAGATTAAATCTAAATAAGAATAAGGCATAAACAACTCATTATCAATAACATATAAAATGATAACAGTATCAGAAAACGCAAAACAGCATGCGTTAAACCTAATAAAAAACGAAAATCATCCCGATGGCACTTTCATTCGTGTAGGTGTTGATGGTGGAGGATGTTCAGGACTTTCATACAAATTGGAATTCGACAGTCAAATTAAAGAAGGCGATCAAGTTTTTGAGGACAAAGGAATCAAAATCGCGGTTGACAAAAAAAGCTTCCTTTATTTAATCGGAACCGAATTGGATTATACTGGAGGTTTGAACGGAAAAGGTTTTGTGTTCAACAATCCGAATGCAAACAGAACTTGCGGTTGCGGGGAGTCATTCGGAGTGTAAATAAATAATTGCAGTCAGCATTAAGAGGTTCGCAAATTGCCAACTGTTTTAATTGCCAAAACCTATTGAATTAAAATGGCAAACGAGATTTTAGAAGAGCAGATTAGTGGGGAATATAAGTACGGTTTTGTTACTGATATTGAAGCTGACAATGCCCCAAAGGGTTTAAATGAAGACATCATTCGTTTTATTTCTAAGAAAAAAAATGAACCGGAATGGATGTTGGAATATCGCTTAAAAGCATTTAAATATTGGCAAACATTGGAAGAGCCTCACTGGGCTCATGTTTTCTACACCAAGCCAAATTTCCAAGACATCATTTATTATTCGGCACCAAAACCAAAAGTGCAATTAAATAGTTTGGATGAAGTAGATCCTGAATTATTAAAAACTTTTGAGAAGCTTGGTATTTCTATTGAAGAACAAAAACGCTTGAGTGGAGTAGAAAGTAGAATTGCAGTTGACATAGTAATGGATAGCGTTTCTGTAAAAACTACTTTCAAGGAAACCCTTTCCGAAAAAGGAATTATTTTTTGTTCATTTGGAGAAGCCGTTCAGGAACATCCCGAGTTGATTAAAAAATATATGGGTTCGGTTGTCCCTTATACTGATAATTTTTATGCGGCATTAAATTCAGCTGTTTTTACAGATGGTTCTTTCTGTTATATTCCAAAAGGAGTGCGTTGTCCGATGGAACTTTCAACCTATTTCCGAATCAATGCTTCTGGTACCGGTCAGTTTGAGCGCACTTTAATTATTGCCGATGAAGATGCGTATGTGAGTTACCTCGAAGGATGTACCGCTCCGATGCGTGATGAAAATCAATTGCATGCAGCGGTTGTAGAAATTGTAACACATAAAAATGCAGAAGTAAAATACAGCACCGTTCAAAATTGGTACCCGGGAGATAAAAATGGTAAAGGCGGAATTTTCAATTTTGTAACAAAGCGTGGAATTTGTTTGGAAGACAATTCAAAAATTTCTTGGACACAAGTAGAAACAGGTTCTGCAGTTACTTGGAAATATCCATCGGTAATTTTAAAAGGAGATAATACGGTTGGAGAATTTTATTCTGTAGCGGTAACAAATAATTATCAGCAAGCAGATACAGGAACAAAAATGATGCATCTTGGAAAAAATACAAGAAGCACGATTATTTCAAAAGGAATCTCAGCAGGCTTTAGTAACAACAGTTACAGAGGTTTGGTGCGTATTGCAAAAGGTGCAAGCAATGCACGTAATTTTTCGCAGTGCGATAGTTTATTGATGGGTGATAAATGCGGAGCTCATACATTTCCTTATATAGAGATAAAAGATAAATCGGCAATAGTAGAACACGAAGCAACCACTTCAAAAATTGGTGAAGATCAATTGTTTTATTGTAAGTCGAGAGGAATAGATAATGAAAAAGCAATTGGTTTAATTGTAAACGGATATTGCAAAGAAGTATTAAATAAATTACCAATGGAATTTGCTGTGGAAGCGCAAAAATTATTGGCTGTGAGTTTAGAAGGAAGTGTTGGATAGTTTTTAGTTTAAAGTTGGAAAGTTTAAAGTTGGGATATGAGTAAAATAGAAAGATTCGAAGATTTAAAAGTTTGGCAAAAGTCACGGGAGATAAATCTGAAAATTTATAAGTTATCTAACAAAGGAACTTTTACGAGGGATTTTGGATTAAGAGATCAGATAAGAAGAGCAAGTGTTTCTGTTCTGTCAAATATTGCAGAAGGGTTTGAGAGAAATGGAAATAAAGAGTTTGGGCAGTTTTTATCAATTGCAAAAGCTTCGGCAGGAGAAATAAGATCACAACTATATATTGCAAAAGATTTGGAGTATATAACGGATGAAGAATTTTTAGACACTGTAAATGGTTTGCTAGAAATAAGTAAAATGATTAATGGATTAATGAGCTATTTAAAAACCACAGAAATAAAAGGAAGTAAGTTTATGGAAGATGTTACATTATATGGTGACAATCAACTTTAAACTTTCTAACTTTAAACTTTAAACTATATGTTATCAATTAAAAACCTACATGCCTCAATAGGCGGCAAAGAAATATTACGAGGCATAAACCTCGAAGTAAAAGCAGGAGAAATTCATGCCCTTATGGGGCCCAATGGTTCTGGTAAAAGCACTTTGTCGGCTGTGCTCGCTGGTCGTCCAGATTATGAAGTAACAGAAGGCTCCGTAACATTCAATGGAAAAGATCTATTAGAACTTTCTCCGGAAGACAGAGCTAGAGAAGGAGTGTTTTTAGCATTTCAATATCCTGTGGAAATTCCAGGAGTAAGCAATATCAATTTTTTGAAAACTGCGATAAATGAAATTCGTGCATACAAAGGACAAACTCCAATGGAAGCGAAAGA